>CAMNEX010000008.1 GCA_946536825.1 uncultured Selenomonadales bacterium
AAAGCTATCGAAACGCGAATCGAAGCCGACAAATCCCATTTACCAACAACCCCTAGAAAATCAGACAGATAAAAATCAGAAATAAAATCGTGGCGGTGTACATCATGCGAATAGCTCCGAGAATGTGCGCCGCCTCCAAACTTTCATTGGGCTCACCCATGTAGGCTCTGAAATGCGGCTCGCCAAAATAATAATTCATGCCGCCGAGTCGAACATTGAGTGCGCCCGCAACAGTCGCCTCAGCCCAACCGCCGTTGGGGCTGGGGTGTTTTTTTGCGTCGCGTTTCATCATTGCGAAGGCGTTTTTATAGTCGAGTCTCAAAATAAACGCCGCGCAGACAAAAAGAAGTCCCGTCAACCGCGCAGGAATATAATTTACAACGTCGTCGAGACGCGCCGCGATTTGCCCGAAGAAAAAATATTTTTCGCTCTTGTAGCCGATCATTGAATCCATTGTGTTGACTGCGCGATAGAAAATTGCAAGCGGCAAGCCGCCGATAACAAAATAAAACAGCGGCGAAATAATTCCGTCCACGGTATTTTCGGAAACGGTTTCGACAGTGGCGCGAGTAATTTCCGCCTCGTTTAAATTTGCGGTGTCGCGTCCGACAATCCACGAAACTCTTTTTCGGGCGTAGTCAATGCGCTCCGCCGCCAAAAGGACATAAATTTCGCGTCCCGCCTCGCCGAGACTGCGCGGAGAAATCATGAAGCTCAAAGCCAACGCCTGAATAAAAATCTGCGCGGCGGGATTGGGCATTTTTTCCGATAATATTTCTATACCGACACCGACAATCAATGCTATAATGACAACCGCGTAAACCAAAACGCCGCCTTTGAAAGCTTTTTTAATCGGGCTGTCGGAAGCGCGCAACAAAAATTTTTCAAGCAGAGAAATTAAATTGCCGATTAAAACGACGGGATGCCATTTGCTACGCGGGTCGCCAATCATTGAGTCGATAAAAAAAGCGACGACTGCTGTAATCATTGAACTCATTAAATCAAACTCCATAAAAATTTTTAGGATAAAAGTATTCTGTTGCGTTAAAAATTTTCCTGCGCAAGGAGGTTAAACATTGAAAAAATTGATAATAAATGCGGACGACTTCGGGCGACACGAGCTGATAAATTGTGCCGTCGAGCGGGCGTTTAATTCGGGTTGTTTGAGGTCGGCAACGCTAATGGCGGGCGGCGCGGCTTTCGAGGACGCCGTTAAACTCGCAAAAAAAATTTCGGGCTTGGGAGTCGGAATTCATTTCACCTTGGCGAACGGCAACCCCGTACTCCCGCCCGAAGAAATTCCAACGCTTGTCACGGCGGAAGGAATTTTTCATGAAAATTACGTATCGTTTCTGAAAAGATATTTGAGCGGAAAAATTTCTCTGGCTGAAGTTCGCTCGGAGCTGGCCGCGCAGCTGGAAAAAATTTTGCGGACGGGCTTAACCTTGACGCATTTTGACAGCCATCAACATTTGCACCACGTCCCCGGCATTGTCAAAATCGCTTTGGATTTGGCGACGGCGGCGGGGATTAAATCAATGCGCGTGGCGGACGCAAAACTTTTCGACGGCGAGTTGAAAAATATCGGGCAATTCGTCGGGCGACTGGGCTTGGGCTCCCTGGCGAAATTCGTGGCGTTTCAAGCTCGCAGAAAAAATATTTCGACGCCCGAACATTTTGCGGGAATTGTCGCGGGAGAATCCGTCAGCGAAAATTTTATGTTAAAGCTGATTGAAAATCTGCGCGAAGGCACAACCGAAGTCATGCTCCACCCCGGCACCGACAATAAAATTTTGCAGGAGTTTTGCGAATGGGAACACGATTTTGAAGAAGAACTCGCCGCTGTGACTTCGCCAAAAGTTTTGAGCGCGTTAAAGGAAAAAAATATCGCGGCAATAAATTTCTCCGAATTGAGGTCGAAGTCATGACGCGAGAAAGACTTTTGGAAATAATTCGATTCTGCTTTGTCGGCGGCTTGTCGCTTATTGTGGACTACACAGTACTTTACGCGCTGACAGAATATGCGGGCATGTATTATCTTTACTCGTCGGCAATTTCGTTCGGCGTGTCGGTCGTCTTCAATTATTGGCTGTGCGTAACCTACGTTTTCAAGGGCGCGAAAAAACAAACGGCGCGGCAAGCAATAATTTTCTTCTCGACGGGCGCAATAGGGCTCGTGCTGAATCAGCTGTGCATGTGGTTTTTCGTCGCGATAATGGAATTGCATTATCTGATAGCAAAACTCGGCGCAACGGTTATCGTCACGATTTGGAATTACATAACCAAGCGTAAAGCCGTCAGAGGTTAAAGTTTAGTGTCGGCTTTGTTTTGAAATTTTTCTTTGCCGACGATAAATCTTTCATGAAAGCCGCGCCCGATTTCCTCGCGCTCGTCGAAGGCGGCGACTTCAAAAGTAATTTTGCGCCCGTCAACCGAGACGATTTTGACTTCTGCGCGGACTTTCAAACCGACGGGAGTCGGGGCGATATGTTTAATATCAAGCGAAATGCCGACCGAAGTCAATTCTTGCAGCAAATTTTTTTCTGCAAGTTCAGCGGCGGCATTTTCCATAAGGCGAATCATGGCGGGCGTCGCGAAAACTTTTAAACTCCCCGAACCGAGCGCACACGCAATATTTTTTTCCGTGACAATATCTTCAGCCGTATTTGTCAAGCCGATTAAATTTTCATAAGTCATTGAGCCGACCTCCAAAATTTTTTCCGATTATAACACAAAAAAAGAAGCCTTCGACTTGTTGAAGTCGGAGACTTTTTAATGTGGGTATTTTTATGAGTGGGTGGGTTAAAGATGATTGCAAATTTTAATTAGCTGTTCGAGTCGGTCTCGCCGCCGATAATCTTTGAAACTTCGCGGAAAGCCTCTTCGTTGCGCTCGCCCTTTATGTTGAGCACCAAACTTTTGCCGGGCAGAATACCCAGATTAACCAACGACAGAATGCTTTTGTTCGTGCCGAATTTTTTGCCCGATGCAATGCTGATTGAACAATCGGTTTTTTCGGCAACCTTGACGATATGCGCACTCTCTCTGAATCCGAGGACGCCCTTGGCAACCATGATGAACGAAACTTCTTTAATCTTCTCCGTCGGAACTTCGACGAGCGGCAAAACTTTATGATTTCTATTTTTTAAACTTTTATATGCATGTCTCATTTTGAAAACCTCCTTGAAACAACTTCCTTTAATCGTGTCGCGCTTCCCTGCGTTCGAGCGTATTGTAGCATTGCAGTTAATTTCGGGCAACAAGCATTCATTATTGTTTCAGGTTAAAATTGGTCGTGTTTTGCAGGGAATTCGTTCAGATTTTAAAGTTTGGCTCTTAGTTGCCCGCAAGCGGCGTTGACATCTGCGCCCATTTCCTTGCGAACGGTTGCTGTTATGCCGTGAGTGTTCAGGAAGTGAAAAAATTTTTTAACGGAGGCTTTAGTCGGCGGAACAAAATTCCTTTCGGCGACGGGATTAAACGGAATCAAATTGACGTTGGCGAGTTGTCCGCCGAGAATTTTTGCCAGGCTTCGGGCGTGTTCAGCAGTATCGTTGACGCCGCCGAGCAAAATATATTCGTAAGTGACGCGCCGCCCGCTTGCTTGAGCGTAATCCTCCGCGGCGGCAAGCAGATTTTTTAAATCGAAGGCAAAATTAATGGGCATAAGCGCGGAGCGAAGATTATCGTTCGGCGCATGAAGCGAGATAGAAAGCGTGACGGGAATTTTTTCGTCGCGCAATTTTTTTATGGCGGGAACAATGCCGCAAGTCGAAACGGTAATTTTCCTGTAACTCATGCCCAGACAATAATCTTCGTGCAGAAGGCGGAGCATTTTAATCAGTTCGTCGTAATTCATTAGCGGTTCGCCCGTGCCCATGATAACGACAGAATCGAGTTTCTGATTTCTTCCGCGCAGGAATTCTTCCGCGAAAAAAATTTCTCCGAGCATTTCGGCGGCGGTCAAATTTCGTTCCAGACCTTTAAGCGTCGAGGCACAAAATCTGCAACCCATTTGGCAACCGACTTGGCTTGAAATGCAGACGCTGTTGCCGTAATCGTGATTCATCAAGACAATTTCGACAGCCTTGCCGTCAGATAAACCGAGCAAAAATTTTTTAGTCAAGCCGTCGGAGGAGTCGAGTCGCTTTAAAACTTCGGCGATTCTAATTTCATATCGCTCCGAAAGTTCCGCCCGCAAATTTTTTGGCAAGTCGTTCATGGCTTCAAAATTTTTTATGCCGTGTTTGTAAATATTTGCGGCAATTTGCTTTGCGCGAAACTTCGGGAGCGGCGAAATTTCTTTTTCCAATTCGGCGAGTGTCAACCCGAATAAATTTTTCTTAGTCAAGTTATCAACCTCCACCGAGATTTTAAAATGCCTGCGCGGAAAACTCAAGTCAATAATTTTTTGTCAATCAAGATTTTACGTGATATAATTCGTAAAATTTTTTTGGAGGAACTTCAATGATTAAAATAATTTTCTGCGACATGGACGGGACGCTTTTGACGAATGAAAATAAATTGCCCGCAGGGTTCGACGAAATAATTTCGGAGCTTAAAAGTCGCAACGTTCTTTTCGCGCCGGCGAGCGGTCGCCAATATGCGTCATTGCTCCGTTCGTTTAAAAAATATCGCGACGAATTTTTGTTTGTGGCGGAGGGCGGGACGCTCGTCATGTATCACGACAAAGAAATTTTTAGCCACACAATGGACATTGCGACGGTCAAAGAAGTTTTGGCAACGGGCGCGACTTTAAACGATATTATGTGCGTTTGGTGCGGCAAAAGGGATTCTTACATTTTGCGCCCCTTTGACAAGCCCAAATATACCGACGACATGGATAAATATTACACGCACAGAATCATTGTCGACAGCTTTGACGAAGTCGACGACACGCCGATTAAAGTTGCGCTTTATGACAGGACGGGCAATGCCAAGAAAAATATTTATGACAAGCTCGCGAAATTTCATGATTCGTTGCAGGTCGTGCAGACTATTGATTGGTGGGTCGATGTTTCTTCGCCGGGCGCAAATAAGGGCGAGGCGATTAAAAATGTTCAAAAGGCTCTAAATATAAAGCCCGAAGAGTGCGCCGCTTTCGGCGATTACATGAACGATTGCGAAATGTTGCAGGCGGTTGAGTACGGTTTTGCAATGGCAAATGCTCATCCCGATTTGAAAAAATTTGCGAAGTACGAGACGTTGAGCAACGAACAGGGCGGAGTTATTGCGGGAATTCGTCGCCTTATGGCTGAAGGACTGATTTAAAATAAAAATTATCGGAGGTTGTCAAATGGTAACAGCGGTTTTTCCTGCCGCCGGCGCAAGCAAGCGAATGGGCGATTTCTGCGGCATAAATAAAAATTTGTTGGAGCTTAGAGGCGTTCCGATTTTGGTAAGGAGCTTAAAAACTTTTTCCAAGGTCGAGCGAGTAAATTTTTTAATAGTGGTAGTCGGCATGCACGAAGTCGAGACAGTGAAAAATCTCTTGAACGCAACGGAAAATCTCAAGCCGTGGGTTGTGACGGTCGGCGGGAGCGAGCGTCAATATTCGATAGCGAACGGCTTAAAACTTTTGCCCGACGAAACGGAAATAGTTTTGGTGCATGACGCGGCGCGCCCTTTAGTCAGCGTTCGGACAATAAACGACGTGATAGACGCGGCAAAAAAATTCGGCGGAGCGATAGCGGCTGTTCCCGAAAAAAATACAATAAAAGTCATTGACGAGGAAGGCTTTGTCCGATACACGCCGCCGCGGGCGCAACTTGTCAACGTTCAGACACCGCAGGGATTTCGCCGCGATATTTTGTTAAAAGCTTATGCGCGGGCAGCGGAAGAAGAATTTTTGGGCACGGACGATTCAAGCCTGGTTGAACAACTCGCGCAGAAAATAAAAGTCGTGGCGGGCGGCTACGAAAATATAAAAATCACGACGCCCGAAGATATTCACGTCGCGGAAACTTTTTTGCAAAGGAATGGGGAAAGATGATCAGATTCGGTATCGGCTACGACGTTCACAAGCTCGCGCAGGGCAGGAAATTAATTTTGGGCGGCGTGGAAATTCCGCACACGCTGGGACTTGAGGCGCACTCGGACGGTGACGTTTTGATTCACGCGATAATGGACGCACTTTTGGGCGCGGCGACGCTTGGCGATATAGGACAGCATTTCCCTATGACGGCGGAATTCAAAGACATTTCAAGCGTCGAACTTTTAAAAAGAGTTCTCGCGCTGATTAAAGCAAAGGGATATTCAATCGGCAACGTTGATTCGATAGTCGTCGCGCAGAAGCCGAAACTCGCGCCGCATATTTTAAAAATCCGCGAACGCTTAGCGGAAGTTATGCAAATTGACGTTGACGCGGTGAGCGTTAAAGCAAAGACGGAAGAAGGACTCGGCTTCACCGGAACGGAGCAGGGCATTGCGGCATATGCCGTGGCAAGTTTGGAAAAATAAATCGCGGTCGAGGTGGCGACTATGAAATTTTTTTCGCGCATTAAAAAAGATATAAGAGTAATTTTTGAGCGCGATCCTGCGGCGAAAAGCGTTTTGGAAGTCGTCCTTTGTTATTCGGGACTTCACGCGATTTGGTTGCACAGAATTTCTCATGCCCTCTTCAAACGCGGCTGGATAGTATCTGCGCGGCTTATCTCCAATTTTTGCAGATTTTTGACGGGAATAGAAATTCACCCCGGCGCGACAATCGGCGACGGGCTTTTTATCGATCACGGCACGGGAATTGTTATCGGCGAAACCGCGGAGCTCGGAAAAAATGTTACGCTTTATCAGGGCGTGACTTTGGGCGGCACGGGCAAGGAAAAGGGCAAGCGTCATCCGACGATTGGCAACAATGTTGTCGTTGCGACGGGCGCGAAAGTTTTGGGCTCGTTCAAAGTCGGAGACCATGCCAAAATCGGCGCGGGTTCGGTTGTCTTAAAAGAAGTTCCGCCGCATGCGACGGTTGTCGGCATACCGGGGCGCGTCGTTGTCCTTCACGGCACGCGAGTTCATAACGAAGAAGAATACCGCGAAGCTTTTATGGAATTGTGCAGGGCTCGCGGCTACGATATGAATAATCCGCACATTCGCTCAGAATTAATGGAGGAAATTGACGTTGATTTGAATCATGACATTTTGCCCGACCCCGAACGCGAAATGATAGAAGTTGCGCTCCGACAAATTCAGCGGCTCGAAATGCGCGTCAGCGAACTTGAAACAGAACTTGCCGCCGCCCGCGCTGAAATTTCGCTTGAATCTATGCGCACTTCTTCTTTGGAAGTTTCATTAGTCGAAAATAAGAAAGTCAACTTAAAAAAATCTTGAATCAATTCTTCCCAAAAAAATATCCGCATTTATTGCGGCTCTAAGAGTAAAATATTGTATACTTTTGCGGGAGTTGTCGACTTTCAAAAAAATGTATGGTAAATTGTTCGCGGTTTAAAAAAATTTTTTGGAGGCTTTTTAAATATGACAGCAACACACGCGGCGGGCAGAAAGTTAAAGGACGCTATTTTCGACGCCAACCAGGCTTGCAACGAGGCGATAAAAATTCACGGAAAAGATAACGTCACCAACGCGACAATCGGCGTGGTTTTGAACGAAGAAGGCAAACTCGCGACGCTCAAGATTGTGGAAAAAGTTTTTCGCGAAATGGCAATGTCGGAGCTTGTTGCCTACGCGCCGATTTCCGGACTTCCCGCTTATCTCGACGCGGTAACAAATTTGACTTTTGCCGACAACAAGCCCGAAGCATATTTCGGAGCGGTGGCTACGGCGGGCGGCACGGGCGCAATTCATCACGCCATTGCCAACTATGCCGAGCGCGGCGAAGCCGTTTTGACTTCAGATTGGCGTTGGGGCACTTACGATATAATTTGCAACGAGACGGGCAAACGCCTTGAAACTTTTAAACTTTTCGACGACGCGCTGAATTTTAATCTCAGCGATTTCGCCGTTAAGGTCGACGCGCTGTTGAGGAAACAAAAATCTTTGCTCGTGATTATAAATTCGCCCGCGCACAATCCGACGGGTTACGCGCTCAGCTCCGACGAGTGGGATAAAGTTCTTGCCGTTTTGAATGCGCAAGTTTCTTCGGGCAAAAAAATTTCTCTGCTTGTTGACATTGCTTACATTGATTTTGCCGGCGAAAAAAATTCTACTCGCGCCTTCATGAAAAAATTTTCCAACCTGCCCGAAAATCTTTTTGTAATGATTTCTTTCAGCATGTCGAAGAGTTATACATTTTACGGACAGAGGACGGGCGCACTTATCGGCATTTCGGCGAGCGAAAAAATTATCGACGAATTTAAAAACGTCAGCAAATATTCTTGCCGCGCCGCCTGGTCCAATGTAAATCGCGGGGCGCAGGCTTTGCTTGTCAAGCTCAATGCCGATAAGGAAATTGCCGCGCAGTACGAATGGGAGCGCAGTGAACTTTATCAAACGGTCAAACGCCGCGCAGATATTTTCGTCGCGGAAGCGAACGCTTGCAGCTTGAGGATTGTGCCTTACAAGGGCGGATTTTTTATCGCGATACCTGCCGAAAATCCTGCCGCCGTCTGTCAAAGACTTCACGACGATTTAATTTTCGCCGTCCCGCTGAAGTTGGGAATTCGCGTTGCGGCTTGCTCGACTTCGTTAAAGAAAATGCACGGCTTGGCAGAAAAAATTCTCCGCGCCATGAAATAAATTTCTACACAAAAAAAATTATCCCCGATTGCGTGTCGGGGATTTTTTTATGACAACAAGATTTTTTAGGCTTGAATGACGCAGATTCTGCGGCGAATCTTATTTCCGTTAAGAATTTCATCGACCATAGCAAGCGCGTAATCCGCGTAACTTATGACGCTTTCGCCCGCCGCGTTGACAATGAATTCTTCGCCGCCGAAAATATATTTGCCAGTGCGTTCGCCGTCCGCGCGAAAATCTGCCGCAGGACTTATGAACGTCCATTTAACGTCGTTGCGTTCGCGAAGCTCCTCAAGTTCCTTTGCTTGTGCCTGCGCGGTCGGGAAATATTCTTGCGGGAATTCGGGCGTTTTATAAAGTTGCGTCGTGTGTTCTTTGTCAACATAAAGACTGCCCGCGCCGCCGACTACCAAAAGCCGAGTTTCCGAGCCGCTCAAAATATCGCAAAGATGTTTAAGCGTCGTGGAATGCAATGGAAGCGTTTCCGGAGTCCATGCGCCGAACGCGTCAACAACCGCGTCGAAATTTGCAAGGTCGCTTTTCTCCAGATCGAAAATATCTTTGACGATAACTTTTGCCGCGCCTTTGATTTCAGCCGGTCTTCTGACGAAGGCGGTAACTTCGACGCCACGCGCCGCCGCCTCAGCGACGACTTTACTGCCGACTCTGCCCGATGCTGCAACTACTGCCAGTTTCATATAAATTTCCTCCTGCGTTTAACAAGTGTGACAAATTTCGTAAATGCCTGCGCGTTTAAGAGCTTCAACGACGGTGTCGCCGATATGCGCGACGGTATCGGCAACCTCAATTCCGACGGCGTTCATAGCTTTGATTTTATCAGCCGCCGTGCCCTTGCCGCCTGAGATAATCGCGCCCGCGTGACCCATGCGCTTGCCCGGAGGAGCTTGACGCCCCGCGATAAATGCCGTAACGGGTTTTTCGGGCATATTTTCGGCAATCCATTTCGCGGCGTCTTCTTCAGCATTGCCGCCGATTTCGCCGATAAGCAAAACCGCTTTGGTCTCGTCGTCCTCCTTGAAAAGTTTCAAAATGTCAATGAAGTCCGAACCCTTGACGGGGTCGCCGCCGATACCGACAGAAGTTGTAATGCCGATTCCCGCGTTCATGAGTTGGAACGCCGCCTCGTAAGTCAAAGTTCCGGAGCGCGAAACTAAACCGACGTGACCTTTTTTCTGGACATTGGGCGGAATAATTCCGAGCTTAGCCTCGCCGGTTGTCATAATGCCGGGGCAATTCGGACCGATAAGCCGAGTTTTTTTGCCTTCCATGTAGCGGCGGACTTTTATCATGTCGACAACGGGAATATGTTCGGTAATGCAAACGACAAGATCCAGTTGCGCGTCAATCGCCTCAAGAATTGAATCCGCCGCAAAGGGAGCCGGCACGTAGATAACCGACGCCGTCGCGCCCGTGGCTTTTACCGCGTCCTCAACCGTGTTGAAAACAGGGACGCCCTCAACAAATTGTCCTGCCTTGCCGGGCGTCACGCCGCCAACGATTTTTGTCCCGTAAGCGAGCATTTGTTTTGTATGGAAAGTCGCCGCCTTACCCGTGATTCCCTGCACGATAACTTTTGTGTTTCTGTCGACCAAAATCACTTTATCCACTCCTTGCAAATTTTCACGATTTCTTTTTTGCAGTATACAAATTTCCTTTTATAAAATCAAGCGCGAATCATTCTTATAATTCCCTGTGAAAAACGGCTAAAAAAATTTTGCGGCGGCAGGATTTTTTTTTTCGGCATTGAACAGAAACTTAGCAATTCGGCACAAACCGAAAATTTTTTGGTATCTGTATTCACCTCAAAATCAAGGAGGAGGCAGCTTGTTTTGGAAAAATCTACAGTAATAGGGCTGGTCGGAGGAGTAATTTCTGTTTTCGTCGGCATGATTCTCAAGGGCGCGCCGTTGACTGCATTGAACAATCCCGCCGCGTTTCTGATAATCATTGGCGGAACGATTGCCTGTTTGTTTAATGCTTTTACAATGGAACAAATGTCAAAAGTTCCGACGCTCTTTAAAATTTTGTTGCGCGGCAATGAGGAGCAGAGTAAAGGCGAGCTTGTAAAAACTTTTGTTGAGCTGTCACAACTTGCCCGCCGCGAAGGAATTTTGGCTTTGGAAAGTCGTGTGGAAAATATTGACGACCCGTTTTTTCGCAACGGTTTGAGCATGGTTATTGACGGTATGGATCCCGAATTTGTCGAATCTGTTTTGGACGCCGAACTTGCGATAATGGAACAGCGTCATGCGGAAATGCGTTCGATTTTTACACAGGCGGGAACTTATGCTCCGACGCTGGGCGTTTTGGGCGCGGTCGTCGGTCTTATCGCGGCACTCGGCAACTTGAACGATATTGAAAAACTCGGTCACTCAATCGCGGCGGCGTTCGTTGCTACGATTTTGGGTATCTTCACGGGTTACGTTCTGTGGCTTCCCTTTGCCAACAAACTCAAGCTTAAATCCGAAAACGAAGTCGGGCATAAACGCATGATTATGGAAGGAATTCTTTCATTGCAGGCGGGCGATTCTCCTACGCAAATTGAATCCAAATTGATGATTTATATTCCGCAGAGCGAACGCGAGGCACTCAAGGAGGGGTAAAATTTGGCGAAAAAGAAACGCGCAAAAAAACACGAAGAAGAAGCCAGCGAGGCTTGGCTCTTGCCCTATTCTGACTTGATGACGTTGCTTTTGGCGTTGTTTATCTGCCTGTTCGCAATTTCGCAGACAGACCAAACAAAGCTCGTACAAATGGCGCAGGCTTTCACGGCGGCTTTCAATATGGGCGGACCTTCCTTCTTCGACAAAGCGGGACCAAGCAACAGCATGCAACGCGAAATTATAACGTCCGAAGACCAGGGCAACGCGGCTTATCTGCAGGAAAATCAGCAACTGCAAGATTTGCAACAGCGGCTTGAGGAATATATTCGAGAAAATAATTTGCAGGACGAATTGTCAACGGAGTTGCAGGAAGAAGGCTTGATGATTCGGATTAAAGAAAAGGCATTGTTCCCGTCGGGCTCGGCTGATCTCGTGCCGGAATCGCAAAGAATAGGTCCGATAGTCGCGGGGCTTTTGGCGGAGGTGCCGGAGCGAGTTTTAATTTCGGGGCATACAGATACCGACCCGATTAATACCGCGCAATTTCCTTCCAACTGGGAATTGAGTTCGACACGCGCTTTGACGTTCATGAAATATTTGCTGTCGATTAATCAGAATTTAAATCCCGCGAGATTTTCGGCGATTGGTTACGGCGAGTATCGCCCGATAGCCATGAACGACACGCCGGAGAATAAGCAGAGAAATCGCCGCGTTGAAATTTTAATCGCGAGGAGTCTGACGTTTAATCCGAACGAAGGTTTTCGCGCACAAACCGACGCGGATTTGGTAGCAAAATGATTATCGGGCTAGGCACGGATATCATCGAGATTGAGCGCGTGAAAAAGTCTTTGGGCAGAAAAAATTTTAGAGATAACGTATTCACAGAAATTGAACAAGCTTATTGTGAAAGTCGCGGAAAAAATTCCGCCGCCTCCTATGCCGCAAGATTTGCCGCTAAGGAGGCTTTTTTCAAGGCATTGGGGACGGGGATTTTCACGCGGCTCACGGACGTTGAAATTATAAATGACGAACGCGGAGCACCGAAAATTAACCTGCGCGGGAAGGTTCAAAATTTTGCAAGGGAAAAGGGCGTCGGGAAAATTTTTTTGAGTTTAAGTCACTCGCGGGAATTCGCGACGGCGGTTTGTATTATTGAATAAAATTTTTTGGAGGATTTTTTTTATGAAAGTGGCTTTGGCTAAACAAATGCATGACATAGACAAAAGTGCGGTGGAGGAATACGGCTTGCCCGAATTGTCGCTCATGGAAAGCGCGGGGCACAGAGTCGCCGAGGCAGTTAAAAATGTTTTGGGCGATATCGCTAAAAAAAGTATTTGCATTTTGGCGGGCAGCGGCAATAATGGCGGCGACGCGCTGACTGCCGCAAGGTATTTGTCTAATGCGGGGGCACGTGTGAAAATTTTTCTGCTCGGCGATAAAGATCACAGAACGGCATCGCTTAATGTTCAAATGAGAATTCTGCGCGGCATGGGCGTCGAATTGCAACAGCTGGAAAGCGACAGGGCTTGGGAACGTCTGCAAGTCACTTTGAGATTTTCCGACGCTGTTGTTGACGGACTTTTGGGTACGGGTTTCAGCGGAGAAATTCGCCCTTCCGCGCTTCGGCTGATTCGTTTGGTCAACGCCGCGAAAAAAATTACCGTTGCGATTGATATTCCTTCGGGCGTGGAGGCCGACAGCGGCGCGGTTGGCGAAGCGGCGATGAATGCCGATTGTACCGTTGCGCTCGGCTTGCCCAAAATCGGACATTATCTTTGCCCCGGCGCGTCTTATGCAGGAAAAATTTTGATTGACGACATAGGACTTCCCGCCGAACTTTTAAACGACGAAATTCATCAAACGCTGGTTGACGACGAACTTGCTTTGACTTTTCTGCCTGCGCGGGCAAAAGATTCGCATAAGGGCACTTGCGGGAAAATTTTAATCGTGGCGGGTTCACGCGGCATGACGGGCGCGGCGTCTTTGGCGGCAATGAGCGCAATGAAAGTCGGCGCGGGGCTTGTAACTTTGGCAACGCCCGAAAGTCTCAATCCGATTTACGAAGTCAAATTAACCGAAGTCATGACGGCTCCGATTGACGAAGTTAAGCAGGGCATAATCGGCGGTGATAAAGCTTCGGAAAAAATTTTGGACTTGGCAGAAAAAGCCGACGCGATACTTTTGGGACCCGGACTCGGTCGCGAGCGCGAGACTTCGGCATTGGTAAAAAAAATCGTCGCGGAGGTAGACAAGCCTTTAATCCTTGACGCCGACGCGATTTATCCTTTCAACGGCAATGCGGAAGAACTTAAAAGTTGCAAGCAAATTCCGATACTCACGCCGCATTTGGGAGAACTCTCCGCGCTGTTGAATATTCCTGTTGAAAAACTTCGCCCCGCGCTTGTTTATGAAGTTCGCCGCGCCGCGCAGGATTATCGTGCGATAATTGTTGCAAAATGCGAAACGACGATTGTAGGCTATCCGAACGGAGAAATTTTTATCTCGCCGCTCGGCAACAGCGCGATGTCGTCGGGCGGTTGCGGAGACGTTTTGGCGGGCGCGATAGCCGGACTTATGAAACAAACTCCTTTCGCGCCGCTGACAGGCGTTTGGTTGCAGGGGACGGCGGGAAATTTCGCGGCGGAGGAAAAGGCGGAAGGTTTAATCGCCTCGGACGTAATGGAAAAATTACCCGCCGCAATAAAAAAGCTCCGCGCTATCGGCTATAAAAATTCATAAAAAAAAACGCCTCTCAACATGGGAGGCATTTTTTATTGAAAAGAAAAATTACTTTCTCCAAAAGTCGTCGTCGAATAAAATTTTCCCCGCATCAACTTGGTGTTCCAAAAGTTCCTCCGCCTTTGCAAGTTGCGGATCGCTTGCCGCGTCAAGTCTTAAATCATACATTTGATTGGGCGGCGCGAGCAATTTTACTTCCACATCGGGAGAAATGCCTTCGCCGTCAATACTGCGTCCGTTCGGCGTGTAATATTTCGCGATTGTCAATTTCAAGCCGTCCTCATGCATCATCGGGATAAGCGTCTGCACAGAACCTTTGCCATAAGACCTTTCGCCGACAACCAGCGCGACTTTTTTATCTTGCAACGCGCCCGATAAAAGTTCGGCGGCACTCGCGCTGTTGCCGTCCAGCAAAACAATTATCGGATACTTCGCCGCAGGTAAATCGGATTCATAAACTTCTTTTTCGCCGTCGCGCTGAATAACCGAAGTGATTACGCCCGCGGGAACTATTTGTTTAGCAATTTCTATGCAACTTGTTATCACGCCGCCGGGATTTTGTCGCATGTCAAGGATAAAACCTTTCATGCCCGCATTTTCCAATTCATTGAGCCGCGCTTTAAATTCTTCGCCCGTGTTTTCGCTGAAGTTGGAAATTTTTATGTAGCCGAGCTTGTCATCAATCATTTTGCCCGCGACAGTTTGAACTTTGATATTTTCCCGCGTTAAATTGTAAATCTTGTCCTCTTCGCCTTCGCGACCAATTAAAAGTTCAACGTTAGTTCCAATCTCGCCGCGAATTTTAATCGCAACTTCGCCGGGCGAAATTTCTTCAATCGGCTGACCGTTCACAGCTAAAATTTCGTCGCCCGCCAAAAGTCCCGCTCTGTAGCCCGGACCGTCGGGGATAACGTTCATTATTTGGACGCCGCCATTTTTAAAACTCATGTAAACGCCAATCCCACCGAAAGCCCCGGTTGTTTCGGCGCGCAACTGACTGTAAAGTTGCGGCGCAAGATAAACCGAATGCGGATCCCCCAACGAATTTACCATGCCGCTTATTGCTCCGTCTATCAATCTTCCGCGATCCACTTCTTGGACGTAATTTCCTTCTATAAATCTCATTGCCGCAAAAAATCTTCCCAAATCAAATGCGTTTTTGGAGTTGAGATCCAGCAAGAAGCACACCAAGCCCAATGTCAACGCCGAACTTATCAATGATACCAAAAACACCACTGCCAAAATTTTTTTCTTCACAGGCGCGACCTCCCTCCGCCAAAGTTTTTGCCACTATAACAATTATTTCTGAAAATTTTATTAAAGCGTTCAGTACAAAAAAAAGCTTTGACAAGCCGACAAAATTAATTTAAGCTTATTGCGTATATTTTTATAAGGTCGTGATAAAATGTTGCGAGCACTCGCGGCGATTTGGTTAATTTGGGGTTTAAATTGGGTCGTCATGAAAACAGCCAACACATATTTTCCGCCGATTTTATTTGTGACGTGGCGATTCAGTTCGGGCGCGTTGATTTTGTTGGCAGTCGCTTACATGAAAAAAATTCCGCTCCCCGACGCAAAATTTTTGCCGTGGATAATCATAACGGGAATTTTGCAACTGACGTTAAACAACGTCGCCGCGCAGGTCGGAATGCAAACAATAAGCGCGGGCATGGCGTGCGTCTTGAATTACACTGCGCCACTTTGGACGGCGATAATTGCGCACTTCGTCTTGAACGAAAGATTGACGCGCAGAAAAGTTTTCGGCATTTTTTTGGCGATAGTCGGCTTGTATATTTTAATGGGCGTGCAGGGCGTGGACGATTTAAGCGCGGCGTTCATAATAATTTTAGGCTCGGCGTGCGCGGCGGGGGCGTATGTAATTGTTAAGTTGCGGCTGAGCAAATGCGACATGGTTCAAGTAACGACGTGGCAAATGGTTTTCGGCGCGGCAACGTTAATAATTTACTCGTCGCTTTTCCCGCAAGGAGAAATTAATTGGTGCTTGCCCGCCGTGCTTTGCGTGCTTTACAACGGTGCATTAGCCTCGGCGTTGGCGTTCTTCTTGATGAATTACATTTTGACGCACATAGAAGCGAGCACCGCCTCAATCGCAACATTGGTCGCGCCGGTCATCGGAGTTTTGGGCGGCGTAGTATTTTTGGGCGAGCCGCTCACGGCTTATATAATTTTGGGTATGTTGCTAATCTTCGCGGGAATTTTAATCGTCGTGAAAAAAGCCCGCAAAAATTCTTGACAAAAAATTTTTCGATAAAAAATCCCGTCGAGCTATTCGGCGGGAAATTTTTTTGCGGCGAGAAAATTTTTATTGTACAATGCAAAAAAATCGAAGGGAGCAAAAAAATTTTGACACTGATTGAGGAAATAAACAAGCGGCGGACGTTCGCAATAATTTCACACCCCGACGCGGGCAAAACTACTTTGACGGAAAAACTTTTGCTTTACGGCGGCGCGATTCACCTTGCAGGCTCGATAAAATCTCGCAAAACTCAACGTCATGCAGTTTCGGATTGGATGGAAATTGAAAAGCAACGCGGCATTTCCGTTACGAGTTCGGTTTTGCAATTCGATTACGCGGGCTGCCGGATAAATATTTTGGATACGCCCGGTCACCAAGATTTTTCCGAGGATACTTATCGGACGCTAATGGCGGTTGACAGCGCGGTTATGATTCTCGACGCGGCAAAGGGCGTTGAGGCGCAGACGAAGAAACTTTTTAAAGTCTGTCGCGAACGCCGCATACCGATTTTTACTTTTATCAACAAGCTCGACCGCTACGGAAAAATTCCGCTCGATTTACTCGACGAGATCGAAAAAGTTTTGGGCATTCCAACTTATCCCATGAACTTTCCAATAGGCACCGACGGAAAATATTTGGGCGTCTTCGACAGGCAAAAAAATCAGATTGAACTTTTCGCGGAGGATACGACGCACGGGCAAAGAGAACGCGTCTCCGAAGTTTTTGCGGCGGACGATGCAGAAGTTATAAAAAAAATCGGGCAGGAAAATTTCGACGCGCTCCAAGATGATTTAATGTTGTTAGACGAGGCTGGCGAAGTTTTCGATAAAGCCAAAATCGACGCGGGCGAATTGACTCCGACTTTTTTTGGCTCGGCAATGACAAATTTCGGCGTAAAAAATTTTTTGGAAGAATATCTGCGCCTTGCTCCGCCGCCCGCGCCGCGCCTTTCAAGCGACGGAATCATTGAGCCCGAAGACGAAAAATTTTCCGCGTTCGTTTTCAAAATTCAGGCGAATATGAATCCCGCGCACAGAGACCGCTTGGCGTTCATAAGAATTTGTTCGGGCAAATTTGAACGCAACATGACGGTTTGGCACGCGCCGACGGATAAAATTATAAAACTTTCGCAACCGCAACAATTCCTCGCGCAGGACAGGCAAATTATCGACGAAGCATTTCCGGGCGACATTGTCGGACTTTTCGATCCGGGCATTTTCGGCATAGGCGACACTTTAGCCGACGCCGCCCATAAATTTAAATTTGAAGACTTCCCGACTTTCCCGCCCGAAAAATTTGCCCGCGTCCAGGCTAAGGACACCATGAAACGCAAGCAATTTGCAAAGGGCATTGACCAGTTGACGCAGGAAGGCGCGATTCAACTTTTTAATCAAGTCGGCGCGGGCACGGAATCTTATGTTGTCGGCACGGTCGGCACTTTACAATTTGAAGTTCTGCAATATCGTTTGAAGTCCGAATACAGCGTTGACGTTTTGTTGACAATGTTGCCGTTTGAAGTTGCTCGCTGGCTGAAATTTTCTGACGGCACGAAAGTTACGCCCGCAAGCCTGCGCGGAGCCGATAGAGGTATGTTCGTCCTTGACCGCGCAGAAAATCCCGTTTTGCTCGTCGAAAATGAATGGGCGTTGGGCTGGATAAGCGACAACAATCCGAAACTCGAAATGAGCGCGACTCCTTTTTAACTTTCCATACCCCAATTTATTTTTAAGTCGCGGGAAAAATTTTTCGATATTATAGACAAACAAGGAAGAAATTCTGAAAAATTTTTGCAGGAAGAAAATTAAACAGGTGGTGGAAATCATGATTGTAAACAATGTGAACTCGACCGCGAAATTTTATTCAAATGTGGCGGCGACGAGATACACAAATGCGGCGACTGTTCGCGGCGTGCAAAGGAAAGACGAATTCACTCCGTCCGACGAGGCGCAGAGTTTCAGCAAAATGTTAAACAAACTCAAAAGCATCTCCGAAATTCGCGAGGACAAAGTCAGCGAGCTTCAACAAAAAATTTCTTCGGGACAATATTTTGTCTCGGCAGAAAATATCGCGCTCGGTCTTTTGACTAATCGTTATTGAGGCGGCGAACATGTGGCAAGATTTGATTGATACTCTCGACAAGCTCGGCGAAATTTATGACGATTTGGCTAAACTCGGCGAGAAAAAACGCTCGGCTCTGATAAACGTCGATATGAAAAAACTTTCCGATATTCTCGACGAGGAGCAAAATTTTGCGACAAAAATTCAAACGCTTGAACAAAAACGCATTGAACTTTTCAATGACTTGTCGAAGTCAAATATAAATCTCAGCGAGTCGACAACGGCGAAAGATCTTTACCGGTCGGCTCCTTCGCTTGTCGCGAAAGAAAATTTGGTTCGTTTGCATAAGCGGCTTGTCAAAAACGTTCAGCGCACTTTGAAAATCCGCGAAGATAATCAAATTCTTGCGCAATGCGCTTTGGATAACGCGCAGATGAATTTAAACAAATTGGGCGGCGCGACTGTTGAGCCGACTTATTCGGGCAAAGGGGCGGGCGTCGTCACTCATCAAAAAAATTTCGATTTTATGGCTTGAGGTTTAAATTATGGACGAAGCGATTAAAATTTTGCGCGAACAAACAATACTTTGCTCCCGCATGCCCGCGCTTTTCGACGAACTTATTAAAGTCATGAAAAACAATTCGCCCGAAGTGCAGGAACCTGTCGGCAAGATCGAAAGGGCAATGCGCGAGCTGTCTGCAAACGAAAAAAAAGCGCAGGAATTTTTAAAAAGCGTCAATGCACCGTCATTTGCCGAATACCTTTCCGCGCAGAAAAAAAACATTAAGCGCGATATGGCGGAGAAACTTTTAAAAAAAGCCGCCGAATCACAACAGCGAATTAAAAATCAGCTTGAAATGCTTAAAGTACTTTTGCAGAGCGGCAAGAATTTTATCGAGTTCAATTTAAATATCTTGGCGCGTACTTCGGCAAGCGAAACTTACGGACAAAAAGCTCAAAGAGAATCTCAAAGAACGCGGCGCATGTTCGAGGCTAATGTTTAGTAAGGGAGAAGGGAAAAGGTTATGAGGTCAACATTTGCAGGACTAAATACGATGGTGCGCGGCATAATGGCAAATCAAATGTCGCTGGACACCACCGGACACAATATAACAAACGCGGGCACGGAAGGTTATTCCCGCCAGGTTGTAACTTTGGCGACGACTTACGCCGAGAAACGCCCCTCTTTACACGGGGAAGTTATGGTAGGTACCGGCGTCGACGCTTTGTCAGTCAATCGGGCGCGTGATATTTACGCCGATATTCAATACCGCAACGAAAATCCGACGCAAAAATATTACGAGACTATGGCGAAAAATTACGACAAGTTAGAAACGCTTTTCGACGACAGCCGGGATTTTGGCATTGAAAAATCTATAACAAATTTCTATCAGTCGTGGGTTGATTTATCGACGACGGCTTCCAATGCCGCCTCGCGCACTCAAGTCGTTGAAAACGGCAGGAAATTAAGCGATATTATTCAAACCACAACCGCCGAACTTCAAGAACAAATTCGCTCGGAATACAGCGACATTGAATCCGAGCTTAAACAGATTGATGATATTCTTGAGAAAATTGCTATCTTCAATAATCAGATTGTTACGCAGGAAGCCGACGGCGCACAAGCTAACGACTTGCGCGACCGCCGCGACTTGCTTACAGATCAGCTGTCGGATTATCTGAATATTTCCATTGCTGAAAATGAATTAGGAGCTTATCAAATAAATTCGGGCGGCGTCACTTTGGTAAACGGTCCGACAAGGGCGCATCTGGTAATGAGCAGAGGCGTTTCTTCCGCGGTTTACGGCATTGATTACGGTGTCACCGATTACACTATCAAAGTTAAGGAAAGCAATAATATTTTCCTGCCGCAAAACGGAATTTTAAAGGCGCGGCTCGATTCCATTGCCGAAAATAAAGGCTACATTGACAAATTGGCAGATATGGCAAGTTTCCTGCTGTCCACGTTCAACGAACAGCATAAACAAGGTTGGGATCTCGACGGAACTTCCAAAGAGGTTGACGGCGAAACTGTTCCCGATACGATTAATTTTTACGGTCAAACCGGCATGAGCTATCAATATCGCTACGACCCCGAAAACGAATTTAATTATCTCTTCCGATACGACGACAACGACCCCTATAACGGCGACCTTTTGAGCGGCGTGCGAATTATCGATGCTCTGCAAGTCAATGTGAAATTCAGCGACGAAAATAAAGGCTATCGCTACGTTGCGGCGGCGACCAGCAAGCAATATGTCGAAACGGATTCTTCGGACGGCACCTGGGAAAATATGCCCTGGAACGACCGCACCGGCGACGGTACCAACGCCGTTTATCTTAGCGAACTTTTCAATATTCCAATGGAAACGGTTATAAGTGACGGCAGGGCAAATGCCGACGTTTACAAGAAAAGCATTCTTCGCGACAAAGAAGGCAACCCCATTAACGAAAAGGGCTACTTAATCCGTTCCGACGAAGACGGCTATCTTTTGGACGCATATGGCAATCAGGTTACCGACGAGGAAGGAAATCCTACTCTCGCCTCCGATAAATACGTCAACGCAACGGCAATGACTAAGCTGAGCATTAATTCTTATTATCAGCAGTCAATGTCTTATCTCGGAATAAACGCTTATTCTACCGACGTAAATTATGAGGCAATGCAAAATGTCATGACGCAGATAGCAAATTGGCGCGATTCAACCGCGGGCGTCGATTGGAACGAAGAACTTACCAACATGATTAAATTTCAAAAAGGCTTCGGCTCCTGTTCGCGTTGCTTAAATGCTATGGACGAAATCCTTGACCGCCTTGTCAATTCTACCGGCGTTGTTGGGAGGTAATTAATATGGGAGTAAGAATGGGCAGTTCGCATTTTATGTTCAATTATCAAATTGCCCTTAATAATGCGTACCAAAAACAAGCAAAACTCTTTGAGCAGGCGGACGGTTCGTCGCTCCACCGCGCCAGCGATAACCCGATGAATTATTCCAAACTCCTGCGCTACAATATCAGCGACACAGAAAACACCCAATATCGCGACAATATCAATACGGCGTCCACATGGATGAAAAATTCCGATAGCGTTATGGTTCACATGACGGAAATTATGCAGACGCTTAAAGAAAAATCCGTCGCGGCGGCTGATTCTTACAACTCCGAGGACGATTACGCCGCGATTTACAAGGAAATGTTCGCCGATATGCAGGAAATGGTTTCCGTGTTAAATACGCAGGTCGGCGACAGATATTTATTTTCGGGGCAAAAGGATTTAACAAAGCCCTTTGAAATGTCGCTTGACACTTATGACCGCGGCTTAGCAAAAAATCTCGATACCTCGCAGGCAACTTTCTTCAAGGGGAGCGACGCCGATTACAACACCGAACTTTTTCAAATGTTGGAGCTTGAGCGGAACGGCGAAACTTATTACTTAGACACCGAAAGCGGCAATATCTTCACGAAAGATTTTGTCGACAGCGGCTATAAAGAACTTATCGCTAAGGGGCACACTTACATAAAAGATATTGACGAAGAAAGCGCGGATATTAACCTTCTCAACGCCGGCATTGTCGGCAACCTTGAAGAAGGCTTTAAAGTTTCCGACGCCTTCACAAATCAAGGTTTTTTGAAATCGGAAGAAGATGTCCCTTACGATTCAATGACTGATTTTAGTTATGACAGAGACGGCAAAATTACCGGCTTTTCAGATTCCAGTGGCAGACGCTACACTTTCAAGACGATTGAACAAAATATCGCCACTTATAACGGCGACGAAAATCTCATTTCAATGGTAAAGCTCAACGGCGCGACCGACCCGACTTCCGATACCGTAAATTCAACCGGTGCCAGAATGTTCGGAAGGGATATTTTCGACAACGACGCGTCGGGCAATGAACCTTCGGGCACGGCAATGCTTAACAATCTTTTCTGCGTCTGCGCGAAAGTTCAAAGTTGCGATACGCATTGGATGTCCTCCGACGGCGTGACAATAGCTGATGTTTCACATGCAACTTTGGTTGTCGAAGAAACCAGAGTCGGAGCCCGCCAACAGCTTTATGAAGGCGTGGAAAAAATGTTGGAAGTGCAGGGCGACAATATCACAGAAGCCCTAACGGACGTAAGCGGCGCGGATATTGCCAAGCTCGCAACAAGTCTCATGCAGATGACGACGCTTTACAATTTGTCGCTTTCAATAGGCGGAAGAATTCTGCCGCAATCGCTTGCCGATTATCTTTAATAAGCGAATTTGTGCGCAGGTTCTTTGTACCGTTGCGCACTTTTTTTCTTTACAATATGCAATTTCCTTGCTAAAATCTGTTTAGTTCCTTGAAAAATTGAGATTTAAATCAGGTGCCTCGCGATAATCTTTTCCGGGCGTCAGCGAAAAATTTTCGTTGTCGTCTGTTAGCGTTTTCAAAATTTTTAGTAACAAGGCAGGAAAAGTTAAAGAAAGGGGGGAATTAGTCATGATGTTGGTGAGGTTAAATACTCGACATGAGTTGCCGCAAATAGCCATAAGGCAGACGCAAGGACGGCTTGACGAGTCGGGAATAATTCAGCCGCAAATACAAGGTATAAACAGACAAGCGCGCTCGAATAAAACTGTTACTCAATCGAGTCTTACTTTGAACAGCTATCCCAGCCGAAGAGCTTACGGGCACAGGACAATGACCGATTTGACAGCCGAGCAAGGGCAGCGCGGAATTTCGGACGTTCAATCCGCCACTTCTGAACATACAAATGCGGGTTGGGCAAAAGCTGTAAACGCGGCAAGGCGCGGTAATGACATTACTCAAAATGCCAGGGCAGAAATGTTTTCCAATTATCAGGCGAGGACGGTTTTTAATATTTCTGCTATTCCCGATCCGCAAATGCAAGGGCAACCGGGCACGGTTGTCGGCGAGCCCGATTTGGGGAATATTTCGGTCGATATTGAAACCGCGCCAAGCGCAAGAATTCGTTACACGCCGGGCAGTGTGGAAACTTATCTCCAAAACGAAGGCTTTATCCGTCATTGGGTTTCGTATGACAACTACGATATCTATGCTTGAGCCTGCTTGCGAAGAAAAATTTTTCATTCTGTCGGGATAAGTTCAAAGGAGGAAAGAAGTATGCGCAAAGTTTATACCAGCAGATTTGGTGAGATTGAGGTTGAGGAAAAGAAAATTGTTCATTTCAAAAACGGCATTCCTGCATTCGAGGACGAACACGAATTTATTATCTTGCCTTACGACGAAGAAAGCCCGTATTATTTCATGCAGTCGATTAATTCGCCGGATTTGGCGTTCTTGCTGACAATTCCGTTCCTGTTCTTCCCCGACTACACGTTCGAGATTGACGAAGCGACGGTTGAAGAGCTCGGCATTAAAAATCCCGACTCCGTTTTCTATTATTCAATGATTACTATCCCGAATGGCAGTATTCGCTACATGACGGCTAATCTTGTTGCTCCGGTCGTGCTCAACGGCGAAACCATGAAAGCTAAGCAAATCGTTTTGGAAAAGAGCAATTACACAACCAAGCACCGCCTCTTCCCCGAATCCGCTAAAAAGGAGGGGTGAGAGGATGCTTGTTTTGACGAGAAAACCTCGTCAGCAAATAATGATTGGCGACAATATCGTTATAAACGTCGTGGAAGTTCAGGGCGAAAACGTGCGCATAGCTATCGACGCCCCGCGGGACATAAAAATTTATCGCGGCGAGATATATCGCTCAATTCAAGAAGAAAATCAAAAGGCGGCGCAAAAATTGGACGTTGATTTACATGACGCGTTGCCGGGCAAAGGAATTTAAGCGTCAAAATATAAGGAATGTGACGCAACACAAAGGAGTGTTCTATAATGGTAGGGAAGTTGAATGATATGGTAGCAGCAGCGGTCGTTGCAGATTCGGCGAGCAAGACAAGCGGCGTAGCACAGTCCGATTTCGTCGACTTGAGACCTTCGGCAATAAAAGTTCCCACGGTTCAAGACGTGCAAGCTAAGGAAGAGGAAGAAAAAAAGGAACAAGAAGGTCGCTTGGCACCCGGCACAATGTCAGAGGATTCTGTCAGCGAAATGACGGACACATTCAATCAGCTTATGGACAAAATCAACTGCAATATCGAGTTCAGCTACAACAAGGAAGTTGACATGCTCAACGTTAAAATGATTGATAAGGAAACTAAGGAAGTTATCAAGGAATTTCCGCCCGAAGAAATGATTGAAAACATGATTAAGGCTAAGGATTGGCTGGGCGCATTTATCGACAAAGCGATTTAAATTGCGCCTCCTAAGGAGGGATTACAATGGGCGTCAATGGAATTTACGGTTTGTCCGGTTCGGGGCTTGATATTGAGTCGATGGTTAAAGTCGGCATGATGAGCAAGCAAAACGAATACGACAAGATGGCGCAAAAGTACACTAAAAACGAGTGGACAAAAACCGAACTTATCGACCTCAACAACCAGATCACGACGTTTAACATGACTACGCTTTCCCAATACAAAATGTCGTCGAGCATGAATTCAAGAGATGCGGAAAGTTCGGACGAAACTGCGGTTAAAGCCACGGCTAATGCAACGGCGGCTCTTATGAGTCACCGCGTCGACGTCGAAAGTCTCAGTACCAACGCGTATCTTATCAGCCATACGAGAATTGAAGACATTATAAAACAAAACACGGGTATCACCGATAAAAAAGAACTCGCCAAAGCTGTAAGCGGCGGTCTTCTCAAAAACATTTTCTTCAAAAGTTTAACAAATCCGTCCGACGTCACGGTAGCAGGGCAAGACGTTAAAAAGACTACAACGGAAGATACTTCCTTCGGAGAAAATGCACCTAACATAGTCACAACCACAAATGCTGACGGTTCAAAAAAATCGGAAGCTACCTTAAACAGCTCAAACTCTCCTATGCTGACCGTAGAAACGAACGGTGACACAAAAAACATTACTTTAAATTCAGATGCTTTAACTTTAAAAACAAATTCTGACGGCTCAAAAGAAGCTAAACTGGGAAGTATAACGCTCAAGGTAAATTCGCCGACAACAAATTCCAACGGAACCAAAACAACCACCTACGATGTCAACGGTCTGTCAATTCCTTTAACCACTACAAGTAACGGCAGTTTGGCAAGTATTCCAGGGCCATCTCCAAGCTCGGGTGGGAACATAGTATTAAATTACACGGGGAGCAATGGTGTTAACGCGAAAGTAACCTTGAATCAAAGCACGGGCAACGTAACAATAGATTCAGGCGGTTCAATTTTTGAAATTGACAGCAACGGCTCTATAACTAAAGTAAGTAACAACGTCTCTTTCTTCGAGATAGCTTCCGACAATACAATCACTGCAACGGCTTCTTCCAGTGATGCTTCCTTTAAAATAGACGCTGACGGTGCCATAACCAAAATAACCAATAATGGCAGTACCTACACCAAATCTAACGACAAAACAACCATAACCGAAACTACTAAGTTTAATTACACCAAATACGCGGATACAACAGATGATAAGGACACCGAAAATCACAGCGGGATTTTGGTTTTAACAAAAACAGGCAACGGAACAACGATAACAGATGCTAAATACACCGACACATTAAACGGATCAAATACTGAATACACAATTTCCCAAAGTGTTCTCAGCGAAAAAATGAGCACAACCGGCGGAGTAACAACTTTCAATTTCGGTAGCGGATCCGATTATCCGAAGGTAACTTTAAGCGGTAGTAATGTTTCAGTTATAACGCAATCAAGAGGCATTGCTGGCGTAATGAGCAACGGCACCGAAGTCAGCGCGGGCTTCAGCACTGGCTATACAAACAAAACGGTTGCCAAGGACGACAAGGCGATTGCGTTCAAAATCAGCGACGGTACTCACACGACGGAA
>CAMNEX010000009.1 GCA_946536825.1 uncultured Selenomonadales bacterium
TATAACACACAAAAAAACCTGCCGCTCAAGCGAGTGAACAGGTTTTTTAATTTTAATTGTTGAAATCGGAGCCGCGCAGATTAAAGCCGTGGTCGAGAGGACCGGAACCCTTGCCGAGATTTAAACCCGCCAGAAGTGCGCCCGTCAGATAGGATTTTGCGCGTCCGACAGAAATTTTTAAATCGTAACTTTTGGCGAGATTGGCGGCAATGGCGGAGCTCAGAGTACAGCCCGTGCCATGAGTATTTTTTGTATCGACGCGGCGACCGTGAAACCATTGCCCCGCGCCGTCGAAAAGATAATCGTTGGCGTCGTTTTTACCGTGTCCGCCCTTCGCCAAGACTGCGCAACCGTATTCAGCGAAAATTTTCTGCGCGGCAAGTTCCATGTCATGCGGCGAAGAAATTTTTTCGCGGATTATTACTTCCAGTTCGGGCAAATTGGGTGTGATAATCTTCGCGAGCGGAAAAAGTTTCGTTTCGAGATTTTTAACGGCATCCTCGTCGATTAACTTCGCGCCCGAAGTCGCAATCATAACCGGATCGACGACGACATTTTTTGCGGAATAAAATTTTAACTTCGCGGCGATAATTTCAATCAGCGCGGCGGAAGATACCATGCCGATTTTAATTGCGTCAGGTAAAATATCCTCAAAAACCGCGTCGAGTTGGTCTGATAAAAATTCGGGCGAAGAATTCATAACCGAACGAACGCCGCAAGTATTTTGTGCAGTCAAAGCGGTTATCGCGCTCATGCCGTAAACGCCGTTCGCCAAAAAAGTTTTTAAATCGGCTTGAATTCCCGCGCCGCCGGAACTGTCAGAGCCCGCGATTGTCAAAGCTTTAAAAATTTCCATTTATAAAGTCTCCAAGAGCTCCAAAATTTTTTCCGTGCAAGTTTCGCGAGCAAAATTCAAAAATTCTTCGCTTCGACGAACTTTAATTTCAACGTTGCCGCTGTCCAACGTCTTCGGGCTGACAGTCACGCGCAACGGATAGCCGATAAGGTCGCAATCTTTAAATTTGACGCCGGCGCGTTCCTTTCTGTCGTCAAGCAGAACATCGACGCCCGCCGCGGCGAGTTCGTTGTAAATTTCTTCCGCAAAGGCGAGTTGCGCAGAATCTTTTGCGTTGACGGGCACAACCACAACTTCAAACGGCGCAATAGCCCGCGCCCAAATTATTCCGTCCGCGTCGTTATTCTGTTCAATAGCCGCCGCCATTGTCCGCCCGACGCCGATACCGTAGCAACCCATTTCAAAATATTTTGTCGTGCCGTCCTCGTCCAGGAAAGTCGCGTTGAGGGCTTCGGAATATTTTTTTCCGAGCGTGAAAATTTGCCCGACTTCAATTCCGCGAGTCATTTTGAGCGGTTCGCCGCAATGCGGACAAGGGTCGCCTTCCTGCACCATGCGAATATCAGCGACAGTAATTTTTCTAGCGTCGAAGTCTCTGCGCGGCGTGACGTTGATAAAATGCGCGTCAACCTCGTTGGCTCCGGTGACGGCGTTTGACATTTCCATAACGCTTTGATCGACAACGATAATTGCCTTGTCGTTTAAGCCAATCGGGCTCATGAATCCCGCGCAGGAATTCGCCGCCTCAATCAGCTTTTCGCCCGCCATGTAAAGATGATTCGCGCCCGCGACGGAGTTTATAACTTTTATCTCGTTGACATCGTGGTCACCGCGCACAAACGCGACAATCAATCGTTCTTCGTCGTCCATGAACGCAACGGCTTTGATAGTTTTTTCAATCGGGACGTTCAAAAAGTTTTTGACAAGTTCAATCGTGTGACAGTCGGGCGTCAAAACTTTTTTAAGCGGGCGAAGTTCTTCGGGCGCGGCGTGAATAATTTTAAGTTCGGCTTTTTCGTCGCTGGCGGCAAAGTTGCATTTTTCGCAGTAAGCAATGCTACTTTCGCCGCTAGGAGCCAAAACCGTGAACTCGTGCGAGTGCCCGCCGCCTATTGCACCGTTATCCGCCTCGACTGCGCGGAATTTCAAGCCGCAACGCTCAAAAATTCTGCTGTAAGCGTCGTACATTTTTTCATAAGAAATATTCATGCCGTCAACATCGCGGTCAAAAGAATATAAATCTTTCATGACAAATTCGCGGCTACGCATAAGCCCGAAACGCGGTCTGATTTCATCGCGATATTTATTTTGTATCTGATAAAACATTAGCGGCAGTTGTTTATATGAACGGACTTCGTCGCGGATTAATGACGTAACAATTTCTTCATGCGTGGGACCGAGCGCGAATTCTCTGCCGTGGCGGTCTTTTAAGCGCATCATTTCATCGCCGTAAACCGCCCAACGCCCTGATTCTTTCCAAAGTTCGGCGGGTTGCATGATTGGCATCATAATTTCCTGTCCGCCTTTTGCGTCCATTTCCTCGCGGATAATTTGCATGATTTTTTTCATCGTTCGCCAACCGAGCGGCAAATACGAATAAATTCCGCCCGCCGCCTTGCGAATAAAGCCTGCGCGGTACATTAATTTATGACTGACAAGTTCTGCTTCTGCGGGCGATTCGCGAAGTGTCGGTGCGTAAAGTTGAGTTGCTCTCATTAAAAATATCACCTCGGAAAAATTTTCAGCTATTATAGCAAAAATTTTTATCATTGGCGCGTTTGCTCGCCAAAATATTTTCCACCGCCTCGAAAACCAAAACTTTGTCGAGTTGGTCGAGTTTCAGTCGGGCGGCTTTGAAAGCGGCGTTCAAAACGGCGTTTGAAATGTCGCTACCCGATATGCCGTCGAATTTTTTTGCGAGTTCGTCAAAGTCAATGTTATTCGGGACTTCGGGCGGCGTGTACATGCGCCAAAGTTTTTTCCGGCAAGCTTCGTCGGGCAAAGAAAATTTTATGTGGATCGAAATCCTGCGCATGAACGCCGGATCAAAGTTTTCAATAAAATTCGTGGCAAAAATTATGAAGTCTTGAAATTCGTTCATGAGCATTAGCATAACCGAGCGCGTTTGATTGACGCTGACATCGACAGCTTGCGTCATATTCGTTACGCGCTTGCTTAAAATCGCGTCCGCCTCGTCGAAAAACAAAATGCTGTCGGAATTTTTCGCGGCGTTAAAGGCTTTGCGAATATTTTTCGGCGTTTCGCCCACAAATTTTGATTCAATGTCGGCGTAGTTGACGATTAAAATTTTTCTGCCGAGATTTTTGGCGATTGCATGAGCCGCCATAGTTTTACCCGTGCCGGGTGCGCCGTAAAGATTTATTCCGATTCTGCGCGAAAATTTATGCGTGCGCTTGAAGCCCCACATTTCAAAAACGCGGTGGGAATTGTCCGCATAAGTCGCCACGTCCAGAATTTGATTTTTGACTTCATCGGGCAAAATTATTTCGTCAAGCGTCCATTTCGGTTCTTCGGGAATAAAAATTTCTTCGCTTGAATCGTTCCTAATTTCTGCTTCCTCATTCCTAATTGCTTTTTCGGCGTGTTTTGGTTTAATCGGCATTTAAATCACTCCAAAAAAATTTTTATTTAGCGAGCGACCAATTTTTCCCGCTGTGAACGTCGACTACAAGCGGCACGGCGAGTTTAGCGACATTTTCCATTGATTCGCGCAGAATTTTTTCCACGGCGGCGAGTTCGGAGTTTTTAGCCTCAAGAACAAGTTCGTCGTGGACTTGGATAATAATTCTGCTGTCGAATCCGCGCAGATTTTCTTCGGCGCGAATCATTGCGAGTTTGATAATATCTGCCGCGCTACCCTGAATCGGCGTGTTCATTGCCATGCGCTCGGCAAGGGAGCGGATATTAAAATTCGCGCTGTTAATGGAAGATAAATTTCTGCGCCGCCCAAACATTGTCGTAACGTAGCCGTTAAGGTGAGCTTGCGCGACGGTTGAGTCGAGAAAATTTTTCACGTCGGGATAACGCTCGAAATATTTTACGATATATTCGCCCGCCTCCTTCCTGCCGATATGTAAATCTTGCGACAAGCCGTAATCACTCATGCCGTAGACAATGCCGAAATTAACCGCCTTGGCTTTGCGGCGCAAATCGGGCGTCACTTTGTCAATCGGCACGTCGAAAACTTCCGCCGCCGTCCGCGCGTGAATATCCTGTCCTTTGATAAAGGCGTCGATTAAATTTTTATCGCCGGACATGTGCGCAAGGAGCCGAAGTTCAATCTGCGAATAATCCGCGGACAAAATGCAATCGTAACCTTCGCCGGGCTCGAACAGGGCGCGAATTTCTCTGCCTTCGTCGGTGCGCACGGGGATATTTTGCAAGTTCGGATCAGAGCTTGACAATCTGCCTGTCGCGGTGACTGTTTGATTAAAATTCGTGTGAACGCGCCCGTCGGAGCCGATTAATTTTCCCAGTCCGTCCAGGTAAGTCGATTTTAATTTCGTCAAGGTGCGGAAGTTCAAAATTTCTTCAACAATCGGGTGGAGCGGCTTTAATTCCTCCAAAACTTCAGCGTTGGTCGAATAGCCCGTTTTAGTTTTTTTGACGGCGGGCAATTTCAAATTCACAAACAGGACGTCGGCGAGTTGTTTGGGCGAATTTATGTTGAAAGTTTCGCCCGCTGATTCGTAAATATTTTTTTCTAGTGTGGAAATTCTGTCGGACATTTCAGCAGATTTTTTTTCAAGGCGGGTTTTGTCGACGAAGACGCCGCGCATTTCCATTTTCGCCAAAACTTTTGACAGCGGCAATTCCATTTCTCGATAAAGTTTCATTAAATCCGAGTCGACTAAAATTTTTTCATATTTCGGCGCGAGCCTCTCAAAAGTCGCGACAGTTTCCGCCGAATCGTTGCTAATTCCTAATTCTTCATTCCTAATCTTTTTATCCCGTTCGGGGTAAAGCAGATAATAGGCAAGTTCCATGTCGAAAATTTTTTCAAGGTCGGGGATTTTGAAGTCGTGCAGATAAGTTTTCAAATCGCTGAGAATAATTTTGCCGCCGAATTCGTCGAAGATTTTCTGAAGGTCTTCGCCCGTTGCTGAAAAAATTTCTCCGCCGAAAACTTTCACGACAGAATTTCCCGCGATTGAAATACTCTCCGCCGCAAAAATTTTTTCAAAATCAAGCGGCAGGACGGGAATTTGGGATTTGGGATTAGGGATTATCGAAAAAAGATTTTGCGTGCCGAAAAGTTCATGAATTCTTTTCTTGGCGACGTTGAGGGCGTAGCGTCGGCAAAAATCATCGGCGCGGTCGAGGTCGGGCGCAATTTCAAAGTCCCGTTCGCTAAAAATAATTTTGGGGACGTTGCAGACAATCTGCGCGAGTTTTTTACTCAAAATCGCAATGTCGGCAGAATTTTCCAAGGCGGCGCGAACTTTTTTGGATTTAATATCTGCGCGGTGTTCGAGAACATTTTCCAGCGAGCCGAATTCTTTAATCAGCGAAGTTGCAGTTTTTTGTCCGATACCCGCAACGCCCGGAATATTATCGGACGGATCTCCGCGCAGTCCCTTAAAGTCGACGAGTAGCGGCGGCGCAAATTCATATTCCTTAAAAAATTTTTCCGCGTCGTAAATCTCGACGTTGGAATTTTTATTGAGCAAAACTCGCGTCGTCGGATTGATTAATTGGAGCGCATCGCGGTCGCCCGTCAAAATTTCCACAGAAAACTTTTCGGAAGCTTGCGCTGCCAAAGTCCCGATAATGTCGTCCGCTTCGTAATTCGGAGCCGCGCAGATTTTTATGCCGATAACCTCAATAAATTCTTTCAGCAAGGGAAGTTGTGCGGCAAGGTCGTCGGGCATTTTTGGGCGCGTCGCTTTGTATTCGCTGAAAATTTCATTGCGAAAAGTTTCCTTAGCCGTGTCAAGCGCAACCGCCGCCAAGTCGGGCGAATATTCGCGCAGGATTTTTAAAATTATATTCGCGAAACCGACAACCGCGCCGGTCGGCTCGCCGCCGGGAGCAGTCAAGCTCGGCATTGCATAGAACGCCCGATAAAAAATGCTACTGCCGTCGATTATCAAAAATTTTTTCATAAGCGCGTTGCCTCGTCGGATTGAATCTCGGTTTTTAAATCTTCGGCAGGTTGCGATTTGTCGTCGCGGACAGGTTCGTCAGCGGGCGGAGAATTTTTTTCGGGTTGAATTTCAGCGGGTTGCGGCTCCTCAAAAGGTTTTGTCGTTTCTTTTTTGGATTTCTTATCCTTGCGCTTCTTGTCGGATTCTTTAGGTTTTTCTGTTGGCGGAGGAGTTACCGGAAGAGATTTAAAGCGGAAAATTTTTTTGCCGTCCGCGGTTTGCAAGCCGCCTTCCATGTTAAACAAAATCGGCGCGTCGTCGGCGTTGCAATAAAGCTGACCTTTTCTTTCGTAGCAAATGACTTTCCCGAAGCGGCTGGCGAGCGTCGCGTTGGTTTTATTCCATTCAAGCTTAATGCGCAAAACTTTTGCAATAGGCACAACAGGCAGATAAGATATTCCGTCGCGCAGGACGGCTTTGGCAAAAAATCTGGTATTGTTCGCGTCGGTCGGCTGAATCATTTCGCCGTTAATCTCGACATTGTAAGGTTTGCCGATAAAAGTCGGTTCGCCGTCCGCCGCCTCGATTTTCTGGGAAATATCGTATTCGCTCTCGAAAGGCAACACGCCGAAAGGCTCAAGCCATTTCGTCACGTCGGCAACTTTCACGTCCTGAATTCCGTAGCCGTCGGGATAAATATAATAAACAACGTCGCCTTCGGGCGATTTCTCGACGACAACGCGATTGTAAGTTATCTCGACAGGCGTGCCGATTTCGACTGCGTCAAAAAGTTCCTCAACGTCGCGTTCGTTCATGCGGATACAGCCGTTTGAAACGTAGCCGCCGATACTTTCGGGGCGGTTGGTGCCGTGAATCCCGTAGTTGCCGAAAAATTGCATCCAGCGATAGCCCAGCGGATTATCCGGACCGGAAGGAACTTCGTATTCCGGATCGGACGGATCAATCCACGGCGGATTAATTTCCTTTGAACTGATTTTGTAATAGCCCGAAGGAGTCGGGGTGCTCACCTTGCCCAAGCCGAGATGATACATCGCAAGGCGCGTGTCACCGTCGTAAAAAAGCATGAGGCGGCTTGCCGAGTTGATAATAATTTTTTTCTCGGCTTGCGCGGAGGCGGCGAACGAATTTAAGACAAAAATGATTGCAATGACGCCGTAAAAAATTTTCATTGCACAACTTCCTTTCTGAAAATATTTTCGCCAATATATCAATCATTTCTGAAAAACTTTTGAAGCCCTTCACAAAGCGCGGCTGATTCGCTAAAATACGCATGAAAAATTTTTTGGAGGTAACAAACATGAGAATTATTCACACGGAAAACGCACCCGCCGCCGTCGGACCTTACAGCCAGGCGATTAAAGTCAACGGACTTTTGTACACTTCGGGTCAAATTGCAATCGACCCGACTGTCGGAAAAATCGTTGCCGAGACTATCGAAGGGCAAGCCGAGCAATGTTGCAAAAATTTAGCGGCGATTCTTGAGGCGGCAGGTTACGATTTCAACGAAGTTTTCAAGACGACGTGTTTTCTTGCCGATATTGCCGACTTCAAGGCGTTTAACGCGGTTTATGAAAAATATTTTATCAGCAAACCTGCGCGGAGTTGCGTCGCCGTTAAAGATTTACCCGTTGGAGCACTCTGTGAAATTGAATTGATTGCCGCAAAGTGAAAAATTTTATCCGCGCAGAAAATTTGCGCCATGTTTATAAAAGTTCGTCGGGAGATAAAGTCGCGCTTGCCGAGATAAATTTTTCAATTTCGCAGGGAGAATTTGTCGCGATAATCGGCACGAACGGTAGCGGGAAATCGACGCTCGCAAAACATTTCAATGCGCTCCTTTTGCCGACAAGCGGGAAAATTTTTATTGACGGCTTGGACACTTCCGACGAAAAAAATCTCTGGCGCGTCCGCGAAAATGTCGGAATGGTTTTTCAAAATCCCGACAGCGAAATTGTCGCGGCGATTGTCGAAGATGATGTTGCGTTCGGTTTGGAAAATTTGGGCATTGAGCCGCAAAAAATTCGCGAGCGCGTCGACCTTGCGCTTGACTCCGTGAACATGAGCGATTATAAAAAATTCGCTCCGAGCAAACTAAGCGGCGGACAAAAACAGCGAATTGCTATCGCGGGCGTTATTGCCATGCGCACAAAAATTATCGTCTTCGACGAACCGACCGCAATGCTCGACCCGCAAGGACGGCGCGAAATTCTGGAAATGGTAAAAAAACTCCACGCGCAGGGCAAAACGATAATTTACATAACGCATTTCATGGAAGAGGCAGCGGCGGCGCAACGCGTTTTCGTAATGGAAGGCGGGCGAATAATAAAAGACGACACGCCGCGAGAAGTTTTTACCGACGTCAAGGAAATGCGGCGGCTGGGATTCGGCGTACCTGTTGCCGCGGAACTCGCCGAACGACTTCGCCGAAAAAATTTCAAGCTCCCGCAAAAAATTTTAACAGCAGACGAACTCGCAGAGGCTTTAAAATGATTTCCGTAAAAAATATTTCTTACACGTACATGACAGGCACACCGTTTGAAAAGACCGCGCTGAAAAATATTTCTTTTGACGTGGCAGAGGGCGAAGTTTTAGCGGTAGCGGGGCACACCGGCTCCGGCAAGTCGACGCTGATTCAAATCGTCGCGGGCTTGATTGATCTGCAAATCGGCGCGGTTGAGATCGACAATTTGCCCGTCGCCGATAAAAAAATCCGCCGCCTTGTCGGAATTGTTTTTCAATATCCCGAACACCAACTGTTTGAAGAAACTGTCGAGCGCGATATTGCCTTCGGACCAAAAAATTTCGGACTCGACGACGCGGAAATATCTGCGCGAGTTGAAGAGGCAATGCGGCAAGTCGGACTGCCCGCCGAATTAAAAAATGTCTCGCCGTTTGAATTATCGGGCGGACAAAGGCGGCGCGTGGCAATCGCGGGAATTCTCGCGCTCAAGCCGAAATATTTAATCCTAGACGAACCGACAGCAGGACTTGACCCGCTCGCCAAAGAAAATTTGCTCAAAGAAATTTTCGGCGTCATAAAAAAATCGGGCGTCACGATAATTTTAGTTTCGCACAACATGGAGGACATTGCCCGCTTTGCAAATCGGGTTGTCGTTTTGGCGCAGGGGAAAATTTTATTCGTCGGGACGCCTCGTGAACTTTTCGCGCAAGAAGAAATTTTAAGCCGCGCAGGTTTGGAGCCGCCCCCGATAACTCAACTCCTGCGCAAACTCAACATTGACGAAAATATTTTATCGCTTGACGAGGCAGAAAAATTTATCTTAAAAAATTGGAGGAAAGTTTGATGTCAAAAATTGCCGTGTTGATTCCCTGCTACAACGAGAGCCAAACAATCGCCAAAGTTGTGCGCGATTATCGGCAGGCTTTGCCCGAAGCGACGATTTATGTTTACGATAACAACTCAAGCGACGGCACCGACGAAATTGCGCGGGCGGCGGGCGCGGTCGTTCGCTATGAATATCGGCAGGGCAAAGGCAATGTTATTCGCACAATGTTTCGCGACATTGACGCCGATTGTTATCTGATGATTGACGGCGACGACACTTATCCCGCAGAAAACGCCCGCGAAATGTGCGACACCGTCTTGCGCGGCGCGGCGGATATGGTTATCGGCGACAGGCTTTCTTCGACTTATTTCACGGAGAATAAGCGTCCCTTTCACAACGTCGGCAATGTCATGGTTCGCAAATTTATAAATATGTTTTGGCGTCCGAAAACTCCAATTCTCGACGTGATGACGGGTTATCGCGCCTTCAGTCCGCTGTTCGTGAAAACTTTTCCCGTGCTGTCGAAGGGTTTTGAGATTGAAACGGAAATGACGATTCACGCGCTGGATAAAAATCTTTTGCTGAAGTCCATGCCGGTAAATTATCGCGACCGCCCCGCCGGCTCCGAAAGTAAATTGAACACTTACGTTGACGGCGCGAAAGTTATCATGACGATTTTTAATTTGTATCGCGATTACAAGCCGTTGCAATTTTTCGGAGTCGTCGCGCTGATTCTTTTGCTCATCGCGCTGATGCTTTTCCTGCCGATATTTTTTCAATATCTGCAGACATCGCTTGTGCCGCGTTTCCCGACGCTTATCGTCAGCGGCTTTTTGACGTTGGCGGCGTTGCTGTCTTTTGCCTGCGGATTAATTTTGGACACGATAGCCAAGACAAGCCGAAAAAATTTTGAACTGCAAATGAACATGATTAAAAGTTTTATCCTCAAGAGTAAATAAAAAAAAGCTCCGCCGACTTTTGACGGAGCTAAAAATTTTTTTGCCAATGATGAGTTTAATTTCCTTGTTGCTTTGCCTGTTCTGCAAGTTGCTTGCCAAGGACGCTGTGCCCGCGGCTGTAGCCGAAATAAACAGCAAGACCCAGGATAAGCCAAACAACAAAACGAATCCAAGTTTCAATGGGCAGATTGTAAATCAGATAAAGCAGGAGATCATTGCGAGCGGCGCAACTATCCAAACCGCCGGGCATTTAAAATTCCTGTGGAGATCGGGATCCGATTTACGCAGAACCATGACGCCTACAGCCGCGATCGTAAACGCCGTCAAAGTTCCGATATTCGCCATTTCGGCAATAACGCCGACCGGAAATAAGCCGCCGATAATCGAAACTAAAATGCAACCGACAATCGTAACGACATAAGGAGTTTTATATTTCTTATGGACTTTGCAAATGCTGGCGGGAACAAGTCCGTCACGACTCATGACAAAGAAAATTCGCGCTTGACCGTAAAGCAAAACAAGCAAAACCGTCGTGATACCGCAAATCGCGCCGACGCCGACAAGTGCCGAGCCGATTGTATAACCGAGTTCGCGCAGGGCAAATGCTACAGGCTCCGGCGTATCAAGCAAAGTGTAAGGAACGACGCCCGTTAAAACCGCCGCGACAATCGCATATAAAATCGTGCAGACAAAAAGCGAACCAAGAATACCAATCGGCAAATCGCGGGAAGGATTTTTACATTCCTCGGCGGAAGTTGCAACCGCGTCAAAACCGATATAAGCAAAGAAAACAATCGCCGCGCCTTGAGCAATGCCCGCATAACCGAACGGCATAAACGGCTCCCAATTCGTCACGTCGACTTTAGGACCGGCGATAACCAAGAAAATAAATACCGCCGCGAGTTTCACGAAAACCAAAATTCTGTTGACGGTGACGCTCTCGCGAGTGCCGCGAATCAACAGAATCGATAAAAACATTGTAATAAAAATTGCAGGCAGATTTATAAGTCCGCCGTCAAATGTCGGCAAAGTCAAAGATTCGGGCAAAACTTGATAGCCCGCCGATTTAAACAAGCCGACGACATAACCCGACCAACCGACGGCAACCGCCGCGCAGGTGACTGTATATTCAAGAACAAGATTCCAGCCGACGATAAAGGCAATGAATTCACCGAGCGAGGCATAAGCATAAGTGTAAGCCGAGCCCGAAGCCGGAACGATTGAGGCAAACTCGGCATAAGCCAAGCCCGCAAATGCGCAAGTCAAACCCGATAATACGAAACTCAAGGGAACGGCAGGTCCTGCATATCTTGCCGCCGCAACGCCCGTTAAGACGAAAATACCCGTGCCGATAACCGCGCCGATTCCCAAAATTACCAAGTCAAACGCCGTCAAACTTTTTGCCAGTCCTGATTTTTCCGCCATTGCGCGGAGTTCTGCGATACTTTTTTTGCGAAACAGATCCATGCCAATCAATGCCCCTTTCAAAAAAACTTTATAAAAAAAACCAGCAGCCCCGTCCAAAAATCGGAACTGCTGATCTTTTTTTTAGGGATTATCGAGGATTTATCTGGGGGAATGTCGCCCCCATTTTTTACGCGAGGAATTTTGCATAGTCGACAAATTCTCTGCCGAGAGCTTCGGCGACATTTTTGTTTGTAAGATTGCCGTCAATCGTGTTGAGACCTTTGGCAAGTCCGGGATCTTCTTGGCAAGCTGCCTTCCAACCTTTACCCGCAATTCTCAAAGCATAAGGCAGAGTTGCATTGGTAAGGGCGAGCGTGGAAGTTCTGGAAACCGCGCCGGGGATATTGGCAACGGAGTAATGAATTACGCCGTATTTCTCGAAAGTCGGATGATCGTGCGTGGTGACGTGGTCGCAAGTGGCAATGGAGCCGCCCTGGTCAATGGCAACGTCGACGATAACCGAGCCTTTCTTCATGTTCTTAACCATTTCTTCGCTGACAAGTTGCGGAGTCTTCGCGCCGGGGACGAGCACCGCGCCGATAAGCAAATCTGCGCGTTGAGTCCATTGCGCAATGTTGTAACTGTTGCTCATGACTGTGCAAACTTTTCCGCCGAAAATGTCATCGAGATAACGCAGACGGTCAATCGACAAATCGATAATCGTGACGCGAGCTCTCATGCCGAGCGCGATTTTCGCCGCATTGGTGCCGACAACGCCGCCGCCGATAATGACGACCTGTCCGGAGGCAACGCCGCTCACGCCGCCGAGCAGAACGCCGCGTCCGCCGTATTGACTTTCAAGGAATTGTGCGCCGAGCTGAATTGACATGCGCCCCGCAATTTCGCTCATCGGGGCAAGCAAGGGCAATGTTCTGCCGTCGCGACCAACAACCGTTTCATATGCGATACCTGTAACTTTTTTGTCGAGCAATGCTTTGGTAAGAGCCGGTTCCGGTGCAAGGTGCAGATAAGTAAAGAGAATTTGTCCTTCATGGAAAAGCTCGTATTCGGGTTCGAGCGGTTCCTTAACCTTAACAATCATTTCCGAATCATCAAAGATTTTTTTCTTGTCCGCGACGATTTCCGCGCCAACCGCCGTATAACTTTCGTCTTCAAAACCAGAGCCGACGCCCGCACTTTTTTCGATAAAGACCTTGTGCCCTGCCTTAACGAGCGCGTCCGCGTCTGCCGGTGTCAAACCTACGCGGTTTTCATTGTTCTTAATTTCCTTCGCTACTCCGATAATCATACTGCAAATACCTCCTAGAAAATTTTTGTAAAAAACGCCTGTCGAAAACGTCTAACTTTGCATACATAATACACCCGCAAAGAGAAATATCAACCCTTTATGCGAATAAAATTTTACGAAATAATTTGCCGCTTTACACGCCGCCTGAGCTTTTGTATCATATATAAAATTGTTTTACGGGAGTTGTTTTTATGTTTAATTTTTCTCGCAAGGACACGGAGTTTTTTGATTTATTTTTGGAGGACGCAAAATTTTTTCAGTTGGGCGCGGTGTTGCTTGACGACGTGATTAAAGATCCGAACAAAGCCCTTGAGCGAATTGAAGAAATTTTGGGTTTGGAGAACGCCGCCGACGACGTCAATGAAAAAATTATCAACAAGCTGAATTTGAGTTTCATAACGCCGATTGATCGCGAAGATATTTACTCGATAGCGGGCGAGCTTGCAAAAGGCGTTGACATGTTGCAGGGCGCGTTGCAAAGAATCATCATGTATCACGCGGGACACGCCACTCAAAAAACTCCAAACTTGACGAAACTTTTGGTTGAAAGCACAAATGAATTGGTCAAGGCGTTTAAACTCCTCTCCGACGTGAAAAAAAATCAGCGCGAGATTCTCGACGCCGTTCATAAAGTTTCGGATTACGAAAGCAAGGGCGATTTAATTTACCGCGAAGAAATTGGAATTCTTTTTTACGACGCGGCGGAGGCGGCTAAAGAACACGGCGCGAGCCGCGCAGTTATTCACCTTATCAAGTGGAAGGATATTTTGGAGGACGTTGAAGAAGCACTAGACCATTGCAAGAAAGTTGCCGATATGATTCGCGGTGTCGTCATGAAATACGCCTAAAACAAATTAGGAAATTGAAAAAAGCTCCTCCAAGATTGGAAGAGCTTTTTTCTTTGAAATTTTTTCTGTCTTTATGAAAGGAGAAGATTTACTTAATTCCTGCACCGTCGAGAGCCGAGCGAACGGATTTTGCCGCCGCATACATTTTTTCGAGCTCTTCATCAGTAAGAGCAACTTCAAACACGCGCATAATGCCGTCCGCGCAAATCATGCGGGGCATTGAAAGCGCAACGTCCGTGATTCCATATTCGCCATTGAGAATGGCGGAGCAGGGAAGAATTGTGTGTTCGTCGTAAAGAATCGATTTAACGAAACGAACAGCCGCCATGGCAACGCCCGTGTTGGTGAAGCCTTTTTTGTTGATAACGTCGTAAGCAACCTGAATGAGTTCCTGCTCAACTTCTTTTTTGTTAAGCGGTTCGGTGTGACGGAAATATTCGTCGAGTTTTTCGAGCGGGAAGCCCGCGCAACCGGTTGTTGACCAAGCCACGAAAGCCGCGTTGCCGTGTTCGCCCATTACATAACCGTTGATATTTTTCGGGTCGACTTCATATTTGTTGGCGAGAATGCGGCGGAAGCGATAAGTTTCGAGCATGGTGCCGGTGCCGATAATCAAATTGCGCGGATAGCCGATTTCATCAGCGATTTTGCTGACAACATAAGTTGCAACGTCAAGCGGGTTGGTGATAAGGATAATGACGGCTTCTTTGGTGTGTTCGGCAATGGAGCGGAAGACCGAGTTCATGATTTTTGCGTTGGTGCCGGCGAGTTTCAATCTGTCGGGAGTTTCGCCCGGACGAATCGACGGACCCGCGCAGATGATTACGATATTGGCTCCCTTGCAAGCACTGTAATCGGAAGTGGCGCGGAATTTAATGTTGGTGCTGTAGACGCAGGCTGTCGCATGGCTGGAGTCGGTTGCCTCGCCCCATGCCTTATCTTGATTAAGATCGATTAAAACAATTTCCGAAGCGAGTTGGAAATCGGCGAGTTTGTTTACGACTGCCGAGCCGACGTTTGAAGTTCCGACGACAACAATTTTCCTGCGATTACCCATTTGGCATTCCTCCCTTAAATGTTTAAAAAGAAATTTCTGCGGAGCTTGAGGCTCTGTTTGCAAAAAGTTTACAACTTTTGCCGCCAAACGTCAAGAACTGCTACAAAAATTCTGAAAACTAAATTGACATTATAAAATTTCGTGTTAGTATAAACGTAGGATATTGAGCAAGCAAAAATCCGGGAGAAGGTTGGAGTGCAAACTTCAATCCCGAATCCCTTAAAAAAGGAGAGTTATAAACATGACAACGCTTTTGGAGAAAACGAGGAAAATTAATAAGCTGCTCCAGCGTTCCGAAACTGTGGAGTACGACGGAATTTCTAGGGTCTTAAGCAAAGTTCTTGATGCAAGCGTCTACATCGTGAACAAAGCGGGCGATATTTACGGCTACGCCTTCAACGACGACGAAGATGATATTTCCGATGTCATGAAAGTTATTCGCTCCGGAAAATTCCCCGAACTTTACGTCAAGTGGCTGAATCGTTTCGACGAGACGCAAGCCAATCCGAAAAGATATTCCAGCAAAGAAGGCGGCTCGCCCGTTCCGGGTAAACATTTTACAATCATTCCAATTTACGGTGTCGGGCGCAGAATCGGCACGCTGATTATTTCGCGTCACGAAGAAAATTTTTCTGACGACGATTTACTTTTGGCGGAATACGGCGCGACGGTCACGGGCATGGAAATGTTGCGCGACCACACGGAAAAAGTTGAGATTGAGGCTCGCAAAAAAGCTACCGTTCAAATTGCCTTGGCGACGCTCAGTTATTCCGAGGCGGAGGCGGCGATAAATATTTTGGGCGAACTCAACGGCAACGAAGGACTGCTTGTCGCCTCGAAAATCGCCGACCGCGTCGGGATCACTCGTTCGGTTATCGTCAACGCCCTGCGCAAGTTTGAATCGGCGGGCGTCATTGAGTCTAAATCTCTCGGCATGAAGGGCACTTACATTAAAATTAAAAATGAATACCTCATGGACGAAGTCAAAAAGCTTCACAGGTAAAAAATAATCGGAAACAAAAAAGCCGCTCTGAAATTTTTCGGAGCGGTTGTATTTTTTTATGTCAAAAGCTTTATTTGCCTTTTATGTCCGAAGCGCAATGCGGGCACTTTGTCGCGTCGTCCGCCACAACCTCACGGCAGAACGGGCACTTGCGCGGGTCGGGCGCGGGCGGCGGCGGTGCCGGCATGAATCTGTTTACCTGTTTAATCAAAATGAAAATCGCCGTCGCAACAATCAAGAAGTCTAAGCACACGTTCAGAAACGAGCCGTAAGCAATAACGGGCGCACCTGCTTCTTTGGCGGCCGCGAATGATTCATATTCGACGCCCGAAAGGTTGATATAAAAATTGGAAAAGTCCACTTTGCCGAGCAATAAGCCCAACGGCGGCATTAAAATATCTGCGGTGAACGACGAAACGATTTTGCCGAACGCCGCGCCGATGATAACACCCGTTGCCATGTCGACGACGTTGCCGCGCATGATAAATTTTTTGAATTCGTCTAACAAAATTATCACTCCTTAAATTAATCCTTGACTTTGTAATATTTCAAAAGAGCTTGCGTGCCGAGGTTGCCTTGTCCCGATTCTTCAAGCTTGCGAACTTCGTGGAGTACCATTGCCAAAATCGGGAGCGACGCGCCGTAAGCCGTTGCAGTTTCGTTGCCGATTGCCAAATCTTTCCCGAAGTGTTTAAGCATGAATCCGGGGTTGAAATCGCCGTCAAGCCCCTTGCGAGCGACGCCCGTCATTTGAAAACTTCCTGCCGCGCCCGTTGCTATCGCCGAGTAAACTTTTTCCACGTCGAGCCCCGACGCCTTCGCGTAGGCAAATGCCTCGCACACACCCGCCAATGTTCCCGCTATCGCAATTTGATTGCAAGCCTTGGTTTTCTGTCCTGCGCCCGCCGCGCCCTCATAGACGATATTTTTTCCCATAGCTGCGAATACAGGTTGCAACGTTTGAAAATCTTCCGACGCGCCGCCGACCAAAATCGTCAGCGTGGCATTTTTCGCGCCGACATCGCCGCCCGTGACGGGAGCGTCTACCGCATGAAGTTTTTTAGCCGAAGCCGCCGCAAAAATTTTTTCTGCCAATATCGGTGAAGAAGTCGTCATGTCAACCAGATACGCGCCCGCCTTTGCCGACTCGATTATCCCGCCCGCGCCCAGATAAATTTCCTCTACGTCCTTGGGATAGCCGACGATTGTTATCACGACATCTTGACCCGACGCGCACTCCCCGACCGTCGCGCACCATTTCGCGCCGCGCTCAATCAGTTTTTCCGCCTTCGACTTCGTGCGGTTGTATACGCTCAATTCAAAGCCCGCGTCCATTAAATGTCCCGCCATTGCCGCGCCCATTATCCCCGTACCGATAAAGCCGATTTTCTTTAACGCATTCATCTTTTTATCACCTTCTTTCATGCCGCGAAGTATATCACTCTTTTTTCATCTTTTCAATACGCGATTATATTTTTCAACTTTAAACTCTCTAACAAAATTTTTAAAAATTTTTTCGCTTAAGGTGTTGTGCTAATCATCTTTTGTTTTTATAATGTAAATTGCTACAAGGAAGTTTTTTCGGTTTTTTAAGGAAAGGAGTAGATTACCATGGCAGATGGAAAATGGAAAATCACAGGTACAACAGCAACTTATTTTAATGAGGAAGGTAAGCAGGTGGCGAAGCTTACCGGTCTCAAAAGCGGTCTTGCAGATAGTGCACTCGATAGCGTTGTCGGCAACGCTGAAGAAGGCACGGGTGTTTCAGAAATCAAACTGGGCGATGACTTGGTCGGCACCTCCAAGGTTACGCTAACGCTCAGCAACGGCGGCAAGTACAAACTCGTTTATGACGGGTCAGAAAAAGCTACATTCAGCGGTATTACTTCGACTGTTGCAAGCGGCAAGGTGACAATCAAGGGCAAAGTGACGGAAGGTTGGGTTCAGACCAACGACAAGACTTTAACCAAAGTTGCGGATAAAACGACCCCGGTTACTTTGGCGACTATCAGCGGTCTCAACAAAAATCTTGATGAAATCGACGGCAAAATCGGTCTTCCCGTCGCTGAAGGCGAAACTTTCTCCGAAGCCATTGATGTTGAGGCCAGCACGGGCAAAGTCACGTTGAAAGGAGACGCGCTCGGAACAGCCAAAATTACTCTCAGCTCCAGTTACGGCTACACGCTCGCGCTTGACGAAGCAAACAACGAAGGCGTTGTTGGCGGCGAAGAGGGCACCGAGTATTGGACTGTCAGCGGCACCACTGCAACCTACAAGCAAGACACCTCGGCAAAATTCGTGCTCGCGGCGGACGCAAAATCCGTTGCTTATACCGCGAAGTCAACCGCGACCATTGCCACTATTAAAGGTCTCGCAAAAGATCTTAAGGATTCTTTCGTAGCAGGAGAAAATTCTAACCCTGCTTCGATTGCAGGTATCGAAGTCACCGATCCGGCAGATTCCGCTAAGGGCGAAATTAAGCTGTCCAAGAACGTGCTCGCCACCACGAATGGAACAGCAACGTTAACTCTCGGCACTGCCTATAAGGACAAGTACCAACTCGCGCTCAACACCAAAGACGACGACGACGGCAAAGTCCCGGAAGAGGCAGAAAATAAAAACATTTGGGTTGTCAGCGGCACAACTGCGACTTACAAAGCAGTCCAGACCGCTCATTACAAGTTAGACGCAACCAAGCTCAAAATCACGAGCGTTGCGCAGTCGTCAGGCACGACTCTCGCGACGGTCAGCGGGCTCAAGAGCGGGCTCATTGCCAAAGACGACGGACTTTGGCTTAAAGCCACAGGCGAAGGAGAAGATACTAAAGTTATCGAAGCCGTCGCGGCAGACGCCACCACCTCTGATCCGCCTACGCCAGCAAAAATCAAAATTTTGAGTGCGGACGCTCTCAACAACAAGACTGTCTCAATTACTGCCGGAGACTATCAACTCGAAATTGACGACAGCAATAACATTAAAGAACCCGAAGTCAATGCAGAATGGGAATTCAGCGGCACGACGGCTTCTTATAAGGGCTCAGTCGAGGCAGGTTACACGCTCTCGGACGACGGCAAAAAGCTCACCTACTCCGCGGCAAAATCCAACGCGACTGTCGTTTCGATCACAGGTATCGTTAAAGCCACTGACGCAAACAAAGACGCCCTTAAAGCGGCTATCACATTAGGCAAAACCGACAACGACGCCAAAACAATTTATATCGGGGCGGCGGCTCTGGGCACCTCTGATATTAAAATCGGTAGCGGCACAGGTTACACACTCGCTTTTGCCAACAATCTTGATGCTATTGAATTTACCGACACAAGCAAACCAAAAGTTCTCTACAAGAACAATTTGATCGAAGACATTGAACAGGGCGACAAGTACGACGAAAAAGCTATTGAGGAAGGCGTAGAGGTCTGGCGTATCAGCGGCAACACTGCCACCTACAAGAAAATTATCCCCGAATACTACACTGTCGAAGACGGCAAAATTGTCTATCACAAGGAAGCCGATTTTAAAGACGAAAACGACAAGGCGGTCGTTCTCGCGACAGTCACGGGTCTCAGGAGCGGTATTAAAGCTGAAAATTTGGACTCGCTTATCTCAATCGGCAACGTTGAAGATAACGACGGTAAGAAAATTATCATTAAAAAAGATGCACTCGGCACGGGCACCGTTAAAATCAATGAAGCAGATACAACCTACCAGCTCGCCTTTGACGAAACTGCAGAGGGGGACGAAGTTGTTGCCGAACCTAAGCTTGACGCCAACAGCGGAACTTGGTCTGTTACCAAAGTTGCAAAATCCGGCACAACTCCCGCTTCGACAACTGCCACTCTTAAAGGCAAAATTTCGGCAGGTTACACGCTCAAGGATAACCAAATTCTCTACTCGCCGGCACAAACCAATGGCACTGTCGTTACTGTCACTGGTCTTAAAGACGGTCTCAAGGCGTCCGACCTCAACGGCGATAATGCGCTCATTTCTTACGATCCAGAGGCAACGGTTGAAAGTGGCGAATTAGGAGAAACCGTTAAACAAATCAAGATTAAAAATGACGCGCTCGGCACCACCGACGTTGCAACAGATGACGGTTTTGAATTAGCACTCGGCGACGATGTTCTGACTGAAGATAATTCTGAAGTTACGACAGGCGCGAACACTTGGTTTGAAAAATCGGGCGAAGCCGGAACTTATGAATACAAACTCTACAAATCCGATTACTACGAGATTGAAGACAAAAAAATCGTTCATAAGGCTGAAAGTATCGGCGATGTTCTCGCGACAGTCACGGGTCTCAAGAGCGGTCTCCAAAACAAAGCCGACGCAATCGAAAGCGGAACCGTCGCAGAAAGCACGCTTGTAGAAGATGCCACCGATGCAAACGCCACCGCGCTTGTTTCTGTTGAAGACAAAGCAGTCACGGTTAATGAGGGCGCACTCGACGCTAAAGATGTTGAACTCACTGGCGACGGCTACACGCTCGCGCTTGGCAAGCAAGCAGACGGCGATACTATTGCCTCGTCTTCCGACGAACTCGTCGCGGAAATTGACGGCACGACCCTCACCGTTAAGAAAGTCACCACTGCAGGTTACGAGCAAGAAAACGACAGCAATAACAAAAAGATTATCTACACGCCAGATAATCCCGGCGCGGTTGTCGCTGAAGTCAGCGGACTTGCGGAAAATCTCGTGGTCTGCGATGATAATGACGACTCCAGCAACAAAGGCAAAATCGGCTACTACGGTAGCGATGACTCCTTTGTTGAAGTCCTTACAATCAGCGCATTGGACGAAACGGATACGGAGAATAAAAATAAAATTACCATTTTGTCGAGAGACGCGCTCGGAGCCGGTGATGTCACGATTGCCGACGGTGGCGAATACACTTTTGTGCTTAGTACAGGCGGCGACGTGAATTTTGCAGCAGCCGACGCTACCGACAGAGCTTGGATTCTCGACGAAAACGACGCAACAAAAGCTTATCTCGTAAGTTACCAAACGGCAGGTTACGCGCTCAAGACTAACGGAAAGACGATTGAATATACGCCTGCAGACTTCAACGATCCCGAAAGTGCTTTTGCGACGCTTGAAGGTCTCAAGAAAGGTGTCACACCCAGCGCAGTAGACGGCAAGATTGACGGCATTGATATCGACGACGGCGTTGTCACGCTGTCTGAAAAAGTTCTCGGCGACAACGACATTACGTTCACCGCTCTTAAAAAAGACGGCGATACTACGGAATATTCGCTTACGCCTGCAGGCAATGGCGCAGAGGGCGCAGTTCCCAAACCTGCCAATAATCCGGAATGGACTTTCAATAACGGCACCGCGACTTATACCGAAACCAAAACCAAGGGTTGGGAAATGGTAGAAAGCGACGAAGAAGAAGAACCCTCTGTCGATCCTGACAATTCTGGCGAACCTGCCGCCGAGACGCCCAAAGTATACATGGCTAAATTCACGGCGGGCGGCGAAATCAAGTCGTCAATCACAGGTCTTGCAAATCTCACAGTTGTAACCGAAAATGACATTGACGATTCTGACAGTAATAATGAATTAACAACAAACGATATAGGCAAAATCGGTATCATTACAAAGACAACAACTGGCGAAGGTCAAGAAGCAACTACGACTACGACTTTCAGCGAAGCAATCGTGGCAAGCGACGACGGCGAAGGCAACATAACCTTTGTCCTGAACGATAACAGCGCGTTCGCTAAGAAAAATGTCGTGCTCAATAATCAAAGAGATGTCAACTACAAGCTCGAACTCACCGAAACGGCAGCCGCCAAGGCAGAAGAAGCTGTCTGGACAAAGGGCAAATCGGAAACCAAAGCGGTCTACAAGCAAGATGTAGCGGCGGGGCATACGCAGATCAACGACACGACGCTAAGTTACTCCGGCACGAAGAAAACTTACACCCTCGCGACAATCACGGGCTTGAAGAGCGGCGAAGAGTTCATGGCGGAGGCGGGGCTAATTCCCGGCATCGAAGTCACGACCGACGAGAACGGCAAAGACGTTATCGTTTTGGCTAAGGAAATTCTCGGCAAAACAAATGTTACTGTCGACAAAAACTCCAAATACAATATCGCGCTTGACGGCGCGGAAGAAGATTACGCAGTCGCTGATGATGAGGCGCATTTAATCTACGACGCCAAAAACGGCAAATTGCTCCTCGTGGAAGGCAAGACTGAAGGTTGGGCGTTCAAACAAACCGCAGGTGCCGATACAGCAGACAACCCCGAAGACGACGAATACGATTACAAGACGCTCGTTTACACTAAGGCGAATCACGATACTCTTGCGACTGTCAGCGGCTTGAAGAAAAATATTGAAGTTGACGGCGACGGCAATATTTTGGACGAAAATGTAACAGTCAGCTTTATTAAAAACACGGAAGAAGAAAAAGACGGCGAGGACAAGGTAATCACCGAGGCGGAAGACGGCACGATCATTTTGGGCGCGGGCATTCTCGACACCATGAAAGTCACGCTCGGCAACAATGATAAATATACGTTCGCCTTCAACGCCGAAGAAGAAGAAGGAATACTTCCCACGTCTTACGAAAACGGCATTAAAGTTTGGTCTGCTGACGGCAAGGGCACTGCCAAATATCAATACGACGTTAAGGCTGGGCACACAATCGCGGACGACGGCAAGTCCATTACTTATTCCAAAGCAAAGACCGAAGTCCTCGCGGAACTCAAGGGTCTGAGCAATGACGTTACCACGATAACCAAGGAAGAAACGCTCAGCAACGGCAGAAAAACACTTGAAAATGCTCCTATCGATGCAGAAGCCTTCTTTGAGAAGTTCGGCATTATGGTTACCGACCCCGACTTCGACGAAGACGGCAATATCATTACGAGCGGCGCAATCACAGTAATGAACGCCACAACCAAAGAGACAGTTGACGACACAGAATCAGGGACAACAGAAGATGTAACAAGAAACGTTCTTGCGGGCAAAGGCGTTTCGATTACAAGCACCAATTACGCTTTGGCGGTTGACGAAGAACTCAACCCCAAAGATTTCGAGGAGCCGAAATGGTATTACGGTAGCGGCACGGGCACCGCAACTCTTAAGAACGGCAAGACGGCAGGTTATGAACTCGATAATAATTCGGGCAATATCGTATATAAGCCGGAAGCTACTAATGACACGCTCGCGACGATCAAGGGTCTCAGCAAAGACATTAAGATTGGCGGCAAGAGTGACAGTATTTATTCCGTGGACGACAGTGACCATACATTGAAATCCGAAAGCGCGGAAGGTAAACTCGGCTACATCGAGAAAAACCAAGAGTTCAATGTAACTGTTGAAGGCGAAGCAAAAACTGTAAAGAAAAACCACTTCCAGGAAGTCTCAGCCGGGATTGGCTTTGAGCTGTTGGAAGAAAACGAAGCTGGCAAAACTGAAGGAATAATTTCTTTGCCAGAAGACTTCTTCCGCAACAGCACGACGAATATTGAAGTTACCAGCGGCGACAATTACTCCTTCACGTTCGAGGATATTCCGGAAGTCGTTGACGAACAAACTCCTGACGAATTCAAACGCAACCCCGTTTCCGACAAACCTTTGTGGAGCGGCAATGGCGGCACGCTCAATCTTATCCAGCACACGTCGGCAGGCTACTCTCTTGAAAGTTCAGGAAGTGTCTTTACCTACAGCAAGGAAAAACCCGCAAGCAGCACGGTTGTCGCGAAGATTACCGGTCTGAATGCCAGCCTCAGAGCGAGTACCACAAAAGATATAGACGCGTCGAACGAGAGCGGTACCGCGTCAATGCAAGCGGCGGGCGTACTCGGCTACATGGATAAAAAAGACTTCACTATTGATGAAAAAACAGTTACGAAGAACGCTTTCTTTGCTTACGATGATAATGATAATCCTGCTCCCATTTCGTTTGACGAGGATACCAAAACTATCACCCTGAAACAGGGCGCACTCAACGCTAAAGATCTTGCGGTCAGCGGCACGGCGGGTTACAAATTTGAACTCTACGACAATATCAAGCAATACGCTGAAGAGGCTACCGAGTGGGTTGTCAACGGCACGACTGCTGTCTACAAGAATTACGAGAGAGAATATTACACCTACGGCACCAAAAAAGTAGGCGACGAGGACGTAACGGACGCAACCGCTATCAAATACACCAAACCGCAGGATATCGCAACTTACTTGACGGTTACAGGTCTCAAGAGTGGTCTCGCGCTCGACACCGAAGGAGACGGCACGGCACTTTATCAAGAAACAGAAACAGAAACGGCGGCGGTCACCTTCGACAGAGAAAATAAAAAAGTTATGGTATCCGCAGACGCGCTCGGCACCGCAAAAGTTTCACTCAAGGGCGGCGAATACACCGACTACACGCTTGCTTTTGCGCAAGGTTTCGAGACTAACGAAAGTGCTACCCTCAAAGGAAGGGCGGCCGAACCGGTTGGCGAATTGTCTACGCTGATAACGGCTGAGGACGGAAATACCAGCCTTGGTTGGCAGAAAGCGAATAGTAGCGGCACGGCGAGCCTTAAAGGCGCGATAACGGCAGGTTACACGCTCGCGAACGACGGCAAATCTATCACCTATGCCAGCGTGGCTTCGGGCAACAAACTCGTCGCGCAGATTACGGGTCTCAAGAGCGGTGCAGAATTCACCGATAACGCCGGCGTTATCGAATTGTCGGGCGGCGACGGCGGTCAACTCACTAACAAGAGCGTCGCGATTACCACGAACATGGGCGATGTTGATTATACGCTTAAGCTTGCAGACGGCACTGATTCTCCGACTGTGGAGGTAAACGAAGAAACACCTTGGAGCATAAAGAGCGGCGCGGCAACTTTGAAGGGCACGGCGACAGCAGGTTACACGCTCGCGAAGAGTAGAAAATCCATTGCTTACACGGCGGCAATAACGACAGCTGGCGGCGGTGCTCTCGCGACTATCAAGGGCGTTAAGACAGACGCAGAGTTCACGGCTCCTACAGAAAACACAATCGAACTTTCGGGCGAAAACCTCGATTCCAAAGTTTCAATCGGCAGTGATTTCTTTGCTTACAGCTTTGACAATACATACAACAAAGCTTCAATAACTGGCTCCGCCAAAAACGACAGCCTCGCGGTTGCGGGTTCGGGCGTCAGCGTCAATGCGGGCAAAGGCGACGATGATATTTCGTTCGGCAATACCGAAGGCGGCAACTACTTTATCTACGCGAGCGGCGACGGTAACGATGTTATCGCGGACTTCACAGATAAAGACATGATCAAAATCAACAGCGTTGCGATTACAGAAGACAATATCACAAAAGACGGCGAGGATGTCGTTATCAAGGTCGGCACCGGCTCGATTAAGCTGGATAACTTCGCCAGCGGCACCAAGATAAATATCATTGACAAGAGCGGCACAAAAGCTTCTTACGACGTACCGACGGAGGCGAACAATCTGCTTATCGCGGACGACAACTACATTGCACCGACGCAGGATCTCAGCGCGATTGTCAGCAACCGTATCGGTCAAATTTACTCCGGCGAAAACTTTGCGTCGCAAGATATTACAAGTCTTGCCAAGCAGAGCGAAGTCATTGCTTACAGCGACAAAAAATAAAATCTGATTCAGAAAATAAATCTTGAATAAATTTCGGGCAGTCGGGAAAAATTTCTCGGCTGTCTTTTTTTGCCTTTCTTTTCGCGCACTAAAGAAAGGTTTCAAAGAAAGCCGCCTCGCGGGGCGCATGAGTTTTTCACTGCGAACGGTTTTTTAACTACTTTCTTTTGCAGTTTTCTTCTACTTTCTTTTGCTCACCCAAAAGAAAGTAGCAAAGAAAAGGGAGCCTCGCAGGGGCGCAAGGGGGTTT
>CAMNEX010000010.1 GCA_946536825.1 uncultured Selenomonadales bacterium
ATCATTGTTTGAACTTGAAATTACAACATGGCAGTTTCCCCATTCCCTAATTGACCATTCCCTAATTGACATAACTTTTTTCGAGCCGGTATAGACAAGGTACCATTCGTACCATTCAGGATATTCATTGTCGTCGAAGCGGTCAACAACTTTGAACGGGTAATTTTTAGTCAACATTTGAACGAATTGCGCGGCGTAATAGTTTCCGTTTTTGCATACATAAACGTATACGGAATGATCTTTGTTGAATGCTGAATTGTCGGGTTTAATATTACTCGGACTGATTTGGCGAACGTCGGGAATATCCGCCGCTTCAACTGCTGTCGTTATCGGAAGAAGAATAGTCAACGCCAAAATCAAAGAAAATAAAAACCTTTTCATGTCGTCACCTCAATTTAACAAGATTAACAACGGCATTCAGATTGAATTTCTTTTTACGTAACCTATCACCTCCACGCGCACATCTTCGCCGCCCAAAAATGTCAAAGCACTGTTAATCGCCGCGTCGGAGCCGCTCAAGCCGATAATAAACCGCCCGAACGGCACGCCGTGAATTTCGTCAAGGTTGCCGAAAAGCATTGTACATTCAACGCCTTGGCAAGTGCGAATCATTTTGGCAAGGACCGGATAATCTGCAGTTTCTCCCAAAAAAATCAATCGGAGCAAAAGCAAACTGTCCGGCGTTTTGTCTTGAGAAATTTCGTTGCCGCGGAAGGCGGCGGGCAAATCGTTTGACAAAAGGACGCTGATAAATTCTTTGGTGATTTTGTGTTGGGGATTGGTGAATACGTCAAGAACGGAGCCGCGCTCGGCAATGACTCCGTCGCTGATAACCGCCACTTTGTCGCAAATATCTTTTATGACTTGCATTTCGTGAGTTATTACGACGACAGTCAGCGAAAGTTTTTTATTAATATCTTTAATCAACGCGAGGATAGATTTAGTCGTCTGCGGGTCGAGGGCGGAAGTTGCTTCGTCGCAGAGCAAAACTTTCGGGTCGCTTGCAAGGGCGCGGGCAATTCCGACGCGCTGTTTTTGTCCGCCGCTTAGTTGCGAGGGATATTGATTGGCTTTATCGCTCAAGCCGACCAGTTCCAAGAGCGGCGAAATTTTCTTTTTAATTTCGGCGGAGCTTGTGCCCGACAATTTAAGCGGAAAAGCAATGTTATCGTAAACCGTCGCGGAGCTGAGCAAATTGAAATGTTGGAAAATCATTCCGATATTTTTTCGTGCCGCTCGCAATTCGCTTTCGCTAAGTTGCGTCATATTCTGCCCGTCAACGAAAACTTTTCCGGCAGTCGGACGTTCAAGCATGTTTATGCAACGGACGAGGGTAGATTTACCCGCTCCGCTCAAGCCGATTATACCATAAATTTCTCCGCGGTCAATTTCCAAGTCAATGCCCTTAAGCGCATGAACTTTGCCCGACGGACTGTCATAAATTTTTTCAATGCCGACAAGTTTTATCAAATGTCATACTCCTTTACTCAAGTAGCGATAGAGTGCGCCGAATAAATTTGCGTCGTTGCGAAATTTACAAGCGACAATTTCGGGGCGCGGCAAAAAGTCGGGAGCCTCGGAAAAAAGTTCGTCGAGTTTGTCTTGAATCGCGTCGATAAAACTTTGCCTCGCGCTTATGCCGCCGCCCAGTGCAATTCTTTCCGGATCAAAAAGCATTTGCAAATTAAAAATCTTCACCGCGACGCCGTGCGCATATTTATAAAGCGCGTCCAACATATCGTCATCATTTTCTTCAATTAAATCAAAAATCGTTTCGCCCGTGACTTCTTCCGGCGGCATTCCCAATATCGCCGCGCAATTTTTCTGAAAGGCGAGCGCACCGAGGTCATTACCATAAAAATTTTGTTCGTCGGCTGTTCCCGTCATATTTTTCAGCGTGTAGGAAACTTCGCCCGCGCAGAAGTGTGCTCCGCGATAAAGTTCCCTGTTGCGAATAATCGCGCCGCCGACCGCCGTGCCGAATACCAAAACCAAAGCGTCCTTAACATCAGTCAGACTGCCCGATCTAATTTCGGCAAGAGCCGCGCAGTTGGCGTCGTTTTCAACCGTGACAGGCACGTTACACATCATCTGAAGTTCTTCGGCGACGCAATGACCGTTGCTGAAATTCAAAGCTCCGCTGGAAATACAAACGCCTTTGAAAGTGTCGATAAGCCCCGGCATTGAAATTGCAATTCCTGAAATATCTTCCTGTTCATTGAAAATATCGGCAAGTGTTTTTAAAAATTTTTCGTGGCTTTCTTTCGGCGTCGGGATTTTATTCTGCGCAGTGATTTTAAAAGAACGCGTCCCGCTCATGACAGCGTATTTAATGAAAGTGCCGCCCACGTCTATCGCTAAAATTTTTCTCATAACGAGACCTCCCCTAAAAAAAATCCGTCTCAACGATAAGTCAAGGCGAAAAGCTTTGTCAACATTTTTATTAAAATTTTTTTTAGAGATAGCTGATTGGATTGACGCGGTTGCCGTTTAGGTGAACTTCGTAATGAACGTGCGGACCTGTGCTGAAACCCGTCGAACCCATGTAAGCGATTAATTGCCCGCGCTTGACGTGTTGCCCGACCGAAACGACGACTTGCGAGGCGTGACCGTAGCGCGTCATGATTCCGTTTCCGTGATTAATATCGACCATGTTTCCGTAGCCTCCCGAATTCCAGCCCGCGTATTCAACAACGCCGTCCGCCGTCGCGACAATCGGCGTGCCCATATCGTTTGCAATATCCATGCCGGGATGAAAATCAGTGCCGCCCCAGCGCAAGCCGTAAGGCGAAGTGACAACGCCCGTCGTGGGCCAAATGGACGGAATATGAGAATCAGCCGCGCCGCTGCCGCCGACAAGACTTGGATCGAATGGAAAGGAACCCGGCGCAGGTATCGAGCCCGCTGAAGGAATAATCGGAAGACCATTCGCAAAATCGAATTGAACAAAATTCGGATTGGACGACGAAAAACTTTCAAAGTTCGGCGACCAGCCACTTGCAACCGCCGCACCTGCCGCCATTTGTTCGCGCTGTTGTTTCAATTCGGTTTGGAAATTGTCGAGACTTTCCTTGCGCGTGCTGACTTTAGCTTCCAACATGTCCAACGCTTCGGAGACTTTGGAAATGTCTAAATCCTCAACGGGACCGCCTTGCCCGTCATAAACTTCCGCCGCGTCCGAATTATTTTCGGGCGATTTATTTTCTTTGAACTCTTTGATTATCGTTTTGATTTTAAGTTCCTTTTCCTGCGCGGGAGAAATTTCTTCGGGCGCGGGTTGAACTTCGGCGGGAGCTTCGGCATTTTCAGCGGGCGGAGTATCTTCCTTGGGAGGATTTAAGCCCGCTTGAATTCTCAATTCCTGTTCCTGTTGCGCGAGATTTTGAATTGTCTCGCTGAGAGTCGCCGCCTTTTTCGAGAGCGTCAAAAGTTGTTCTTGTCGGAGTTCGGCTGCCTGTTCGATTTCTTGAATTGTCGAGGCGTCGCGCTGCATTCGCATTGTACTGTAAAAAGAATATGCGCCCGTCCCGACCAACAGAAGCCCGCCGATTATCACGGACGCAACCGCCAATCTGAACATGCCGGAAGACAAGCGGATATTTCTTTCTGTGTTGCCGCCCCTTATGCTTATCGTATAGAATTCCACTTTTTCTTTCGGCGCGGATTTATTTTCTTCCAAAAAATCTTCCTCCTTAATTCTTGCTCATGGCTGCTCGAAGTGCGCTTTCTTCCTCTTGCGTGAGTTTGTAGCCGGAGGGAGCGCGTCCATTTTCAATCGGCTTGACGTAACTGCGCTCGGTTTCCTGTCCGCAAATCGACGAGAAAACTACGCCGTCATTATTTCTGTTTAGTAAGGCGACGCAATAACTTAAACCTTGTCCCGTTTTCTCGAAGGCGTCAAAGTGCACAATCCCCACGCGGGCGAGAGAATTTTTTATCAGCTCGTCGAACACGGAAATTTTGTTATGCATTTTAAGTTGTTCGTCGGCAACCGAATTGACAACCGTAGTATGCGCCGCGAGCATTTGCTCAATACTGTCGCCTTCAGAATTCGCCATCATTTTTTTATAGCGTTTTTTTATCGTCGAAAGTTCCGAGTACAGATTTATTATCAAACCGAGCATTACAAAAATAGTTGCGACCAACGCGAATGAAATTAAAAAATCTGTCGTGAACGCGGCACTCAAGCCACTCATATTTTAAAAACCTCCAATTCATTTCCTGCTGAATTTTTTTGCGAGTTTACGAATTTTCTTGAAACGATATTTTAAACCGTCGCGACTTATGCCGAGTTTTTCCGCGAGTTCGGCGAGCGTGCACGAAGGATTTTCCAAACGCATTTCCATTGTCTCCTGCTGTCTTTTAGTGACGGGAGCTTTTTTGGCGATTAAAATTTTTATGTCGGCAATTTGTCTCTGCGCGGCGTCGACTGCGCGATTTAAAGCGGCGGTCTCAAAATTCACAATGCAGGTAACTTGCTTGCGAACTTCTTTTACGTTGCGGGCAATTTCAAAACGCTCAACCGCCTCCGCCGCGCCAATCATGCCCAGAAAATCGCAAATTGCATCGGCTTCGCGAAGCCACACAACAAAAATATTTTTTCGCCGCTGATAAAAACCTGCGCGGAAATCCAATTTCTCCATTTGCGTGCGGATAAAATTTGTCGTTGCCGCCGAGCGCGTCGACATTTCCAAAAAATATTGTCCTTCAGGACGATTGACTGTACCCTTTGCCAGAAAAGCCCCGCGCAGATACGCAACCTTGTAGCGCGTCCGCTTGAGAAAGTCGGGTGAATCCGCTTCAGCAAGAAAAGTTTTGAGCTCGTCGTTAAAAAAAATTCTTGCGATATAGGATAAATCCTTTGTCAATTTTTTTCTGCGCAGGGCGGCGACTTCGGGCTTGACGTTCGGAAAAAACTTTTTAGTCAGCACGATAACTTTTCGGACGGCGGCGGCGTTTGTGCTTGAAAACTCAATGCGCCCGTCGATTTTCTTCGCCCCGACACTCAACAGCGCGATAAGTTCTGCGCGAAGGCAATCTTTATCCGCGTCGAAAATCCGCGCCAATTCGTTTTTAACATCTTGTGCATATGACGCCATAATTCAATCTCCGATTCCCTAGTCCTTAGTCCCTAAACTGTAAATAATTTTCATGACCGCCGCGCAGAGTTTGGCGGGGTCGTGCCGCCCGACTTCAGTCGCGCTCAGCAAATCGGCTTTGATTAATCCCATGCCCATTGCGTTGATTTTATCTTCGTCAACTTCGACAGGCGTCGAGCTCGTGCCGCGCCACATTTCTTCGGGAATGGGTGTGGAATTCACAAGAACATAATCAATCGCGCCTTGCCCCGTGTGGTCGAGAATCGCCTTGGCATGTTGCGAGGCGGTATAATTATCCGTTTCGCCGGGTTGCGTCATGACGTTGCAAATATAAATTTTAATCGCCTTGGAATTTTTCAGAGTCCTTGCGACGCCCTCAACTAAGAGATTGGGCATAATGCTTGTATAAAGACTGCCGGGACCCAGGATAATCGCGTCGGCTGATTCAATCGCCTCAAGCGCGGCGGGAACGGCGGGAACTTCTTTCGGGAAAAGTTGCACGCGCCGAATTTTTTTATGCGCTTCGGGAATTTGCGATTCACCTTCGACAACAGTGCCGTCAGTCATTACAGCATCAAGGCGAACGTGTTCTTTGCTCGCGGGAATGACGCGCCCTTTAACCGCCAAAACTTTTGACGACGCCTTCAGCGCGGTTTCCATGTCGCCGGTAACTTCGTTCATTGCCGCGATAAATAAATTCCCGAAGCTGTGCCCTGCAAGCGCGGTGTTGCCTTCAAAGCGATATTGGAAAAGTTTTTCCATGAGCGGTTCGGTATCGGCAAGCGCGACAAGACAATTTCGCAAATCGCCCGGCGGAATTATTCCCAACTCTTCGCGCAGGCGTCCCGAACTCCCGCCGTCGTCGGCAACCGTAACCACCGCGGAAACATTATTTGTTGAAGTTTTTATTCCGCGCAGGAGGACGCTCAAGCCGTGTCCGCCGCCTATAACCGTGACTGCAGGACCGCGCCCCAATTTTCTTTCGCGGAAAATTAAATCGACAATTTTTTCCGAGCGATCGGGAATAAGGACGGCGATTATAGAACGAATTATCGAGCGCGTAGAATACAGCATGAGACACGCGCCGATTGTCATTATAAGAAATCCGACAATCGTCGTCGCCATGTAATTGTAACTGCCGGCAACCCGATAAACGAACATAAAAATTTCTTCTTCCGCCAAACCGAGATATTCGTAATTGGTTGCCAACGCCCCGCCGAAACTGAACATTAAAACGCCTATAGCAAACAAAAGGAGCCAGCGTTTCATTTTCATGCCGGGGTAAAGCCACTTTAACAAATGGAACATTTTTTTAGACTTCCCAAACGTCGTTTTTCATAAGGTCGCGGTGCTCCAGGTTGACGGCGTAGCCTTTTTTCGCAAGTAAATCGTAAATGTGCTTGGCGACAAAAACACTGCGGTGCATTCCGCCCGTACAACCGATTGCGATAACCAACTGACTTTTGCCCTCGCGGACGTATTGCGGGACGAGAAAATCAATAAAAGAATCAAGCCGCTTGAGATATTCCTGAGTGACGGCTTTTTCTTCGATATAGGCGGCGACTTCGGGGACGCTCCCGCTTTTGTGTCGGAGTTCCTGAATATAAAAAGGATTGGGCAAAAAGCGAACGTCAAGCACCATGTCGGCATCAAGCGGCATGCCGAATTTAAAGCCGAAAGACAAAACCGCAATGTTCATAATATCGCCGTCGGAGTTGCCGAAAAGCAAATGGATTTTTTCGCGGAGTTCAACCTTGGATAAATTCGAGGTGTCGATAACGTAAGTTGCCTTCGCCCGAACGCCTTCGAGCCGCTTGCGCTCCTTGAAAACTCCGTCGGAAATTCTGGTTGAAGGTGCCATGGGATGGCGGCGGCGCGTCTCCTTGTAGCGGCGGATAATCACGTCGTCGCCGGCGTCCATGAAAAGCATTTCGTAATCTTGATTATCTTTGTCCATGTCGTCGAGGACGTGAACGAGATCGTCGAAAAATTCGCGGCTGCGCGTGTCGACAACGAAAACCATTTTATTAAAGTGGCTGTTGGAGTGGGTGCACAGCTCAACAAATTTCGGGATAAAAACGGGCGGCAGATTATCGACACAAAAATATCCGAGGTCTTCAAGGTATCGGCAAGCTTGAGTTTTGCCGCTGCCGCTCATGCCGGTCACGATAATTATCCGCGACTTATCGGCAAATTCTTTAGTAGTTTCTTCCATAAAAATTTTCCCTTACAAAACATATTTATAAACAGCTTTGGCGAAGCCGTCGTTCTCGCAAGTGTCGGTTACAATCGAGCAAGCCGCTTTGACGGCGGGAACGGCATTGCCCATTGCGACGCCAGTCCCGACTTCGATCAGCATCGGCAAATCGTTATCGGAATCGCCGATAGTCAAAATTTCGTCGTTCGCAATGCCGAGTTTCTTCGCAAGAATTTTTATCGCGCTCGCCTTTGAAACGCCAAGCGACATAAATTCACAAAAGCGCGGAGCCGAACGCGTAATTTCAATTTGTCCGCCGAAATTTTTTCTGACGGCGTCTAATTTCTCTTCCGTCTCTTCGGGCGTGGCGGAAACGCTTAAAAGTTTCGGAACATCTTTTATTATTCCGTGCAGACCATACCAGCCGACTTCGTGAGCCGTCACGTTTAACATTGTTTCATAAAATTTTGCAGCGTCGTTGCGTTCGGGAACGTACAAAATATCGTCGCTGTAACTTTGCAAATACCAATCGCGCCCCTCAAAAAAATTTATCAGTGCGAGAGCTTTTTCCTCGTCCATGTAATGCGCGTGAATCACTTCGCCCGCCGAAGATTTTATCAACGCGCCGTTGTAGGAGATTATCGGGACGGGCACGCCCAGTTGAGCGGCAACCGGCAACGCCGCCGAATGCATTCTGCCCGTCGCGATTACGACTGTTACTCCCGCCGCCGTCATTTTCTGAACCGCTTCGATATTTTTTGCCGAAACTTTTTTGCCCGGCACCAAAAGTGTCCCGTCAATGTCGGTCACGAATAATTTTATCATCAAATGCACTTCCCTTTTTGCTTAGAATCACGCGCCGATTATATCAGGTATTTGCATAAAAAAAAATGCCGCAAGGCGCGGCGCAAGAAAAATTTTACTGCTTGCAAACAGAATCAATCCAATCAAAAAGTTCCGGCAAATCATAATCTCCGGCGTGTCCTATGCCCCACGGGCTGAAAAAATCCACTTCGACGCCATTATTCTGAAGTTTCAGCGCGAGGATAGCGGGAATTGCAAGCGCGGTATCTCTGTCCGCCGCGCCGTGACGAATACGGAAATATTTCGCGGTCGTGACATCTTGCCGCCCGATAAAATTTAGCGGATTCAGCATTGCAATAATTTTTTCATCGGCAAATTCTCCGCCGCCGAGTTCCCGACTGATTTTGGAAAAATGTTTTGGCGTGTTTCTCATGTCGCCGAATTCGTCATTTTCGGCAGAACTCAAATCCAACTTGTCAAAGGCGGGCGCGGCTTTCATTCTGGTAACTGCCGCGGGATATTTTTTTAAATCCGCGTCGAAAACTCGCCCGTTTTTAATTTTGAGCCAACCGACGCCCGACAAATTTTCGCCGTTGTCAAGGGCTTTTTGCGCGGACTCGATATATTTTCCTTTGATAAAATTTTTAAAGGAGCCGTTGCCGTTTTTGTCGAGCGTCAAAATATTTCCGTGTTCGTCACGCAGATTGAGGCTGTTGACGTAGTCGGGAAAGGCGTCGCGCAAAATCTTTGAAATTTTAATTTCCTGCGCCGTCATGTCAACAGAATTTTTGACAGCTTCGGGATTGTTGGCACTTTCAGAATCGAGCGGCTTATCGGTGGGAAAATTTTTGGGAATATTTTTCCCGCGAGCGGCGAGGTCTTGAAGTTGCCACATTGCAGGGAAATATTTATTTTCGCCGTAAAAAATCCACTCGTAAGCACTGTCGGCATTTTCCAAATTGGTTATCGGGCAGTAATCGCTTGACGCAAAAATATCGTCGCGTTCGTTCGCCGCGCCGAGTTGCTCAAGGTAAGGCAAATATTCCGGAGCGTTTCCTGTCGCGCCCAAAAGAGCCGATAACGCGCCGCCCGCCGAAGTTCCGTTGGAAATAATTTTCTCGACGTCGCCGGCAGGAAGTCTATCGCGATTGAATCTGATCCAACGAACCGCCGCTTTGTAATCGACGATAAACGCGGGAGCTTTGCCGACGTAAACGCCGTTCATTTTGGTTGTACGCCCGCGAATCGCAGGACTTATCACGACAAGCCCGCGACTTAGCGCGACGAGGGAGGCATTTGCTCCGCCGCTCAGGCGGTCTTTTTCGGCGGGCTCAAGAATTTTTCCGGGCATGTAGCCGCCCACGCCATTTGGTAAAAAAATCGGCGCGGTCTCGGCACTGTAGCCGTTAATCCTGCCGCCGCGCAGATATTCGGCGGGAATGTAGACGCTTAACTTTTGAATTTCGCTTGCGGGCTCCGCGACGTAGGAAATATTTTCATAAGCTACGAATTTAATTTCACGTCCGTTGCAAGTCAAAGTTTTCTCGACGCCGATTGAAGAATCAAATTCCAAATCGGGCGTCGCCGCGCTTGCAAAGTTCGCAAAACTCAGCATAAAAATCACCGCCGCCAATAAAATTTTCATAACTAAAACCTCCTTTGCCGAAAATTTTATCACGGACGAAAAAATTTTTCATATGCGGAGAGAAATTTTTATGATAAAATTTATTTAAAAGGAGCTGGCTCAATGAAAAATTTAGTGATAATCGGCGTCGGCGGTTTTGCGAGAGAAATTTATTGGCACTCGCAAAAATCTTTCGGCTTCGGCGACGAGTGGCAGATAAAAGGTTTTCTCGACGGCGATGTTAAACTTGCGGCGGCAGATTATGAACTTTTGCCCGCCGAAGTTCTCGGCGACGTGAACAATTACGAAATCTGTGCGGACGACGTTTTTACCTGCGCGGTCGGCACGCCACACGCCAGAAAAATTCTTGTCGAAAAAATTTCGGCTCGCAACGGCGAATTTATAAATTTAATCAGCACGCTTGCCTACGTCATGCCGACGGTTAAACTTGGGCGCGGCGTGATTATTTGTCCGCATGTCAATATCGGCGACAGGGCGGAGCTCGGAGACTTCGTCGCAGTCAATGACATTGCGGTTATTGGGCACGACGCGCAGATTGGAAATTTTTCCTGCGTCATGCCTCATGCCAACGTTGCGGGCAAATGCAAAATCGGTGCGGAGGTTTTTATCGGGAGCGGCGCAATCATTCTGCCCAAAGCCAAAGTCGGCGACGGCGCGACGGTCGGGGCGGGCGCGGTTGTTCTGAAAAAAGTTCAGGCGGGCGCAAAAGTTTTCGGCAATCCCGCCGTTGAAATTTAGGAGGAATTTTTTATGACATCGGAAGAATTTATAAAAAAGCTCGTCGAATTAATGGACACGGAAGCCGAAATAAATTTATCGACGAAACTAGCCGACGTTGAAGATTGGGACTCGTTAAGCATGGTATCGTTTTTTTCGTTCTGCAACACGACTTCAAGCCGAAAAGTTTCACCCGACGAAATCAAAGCCGCGCTGACTGTCGAAGATTTATTCAAGCTCGTTAAGGCGTAAAAAAACCTCCCGCCAAATGTGTGGGAGGCTTTTTTATTTCAAGTGTAGGAGCCGACGATATAGCCGCCGTCCACGAAAAAATTTTGTCCGGTTATCCAGGCGGCGCGTTCGCTGAGCAAAAATAAAATCATGCCTGCAACGTCTCTTGCCGAACCCGCGCCGAGTAATTGACTTAAAGCGATTTTCTCGCCGACTTCCGACGCGTATAATTCGTTCTGTGTCATTTCGGTTTTGACAAGCGCGGGAGCTACCGAATTTATTCTGTGCTTGTTGCGAACAATTTCCTTGGCAAAAGATTTAACCGCCGATTGAACCGCCGCTTTTGCCGCCGAATATGCAAACAAACTTTTCCCCGCGAATTCGCCCGCGACCGAGCTCATCAATACAAATGACGCTCCGCCGTCCGAAAATTTTTTCCGCGTTGTCGCCTGCAGAAATTTTACTGAGCCCCAAAAACTCGTGTCGAAAATTTTTCTCGCCAATGCCTCATCAAAAGAATTCAGCGGAGTCAAACCCCATATTCCCGCCGTGTAAACTCCGCCATTGATTCTGCCGACTACGCTTGTGAAATTTTCCAAAACCGCTGACCAATCTTCCGCTGTCGCCGTTATTACGTCGAGTTGTTCGGTAAAAATTCGCGGCGGGTTTTTTATCAAACTAATCGGAGATTTTTTCTTTAGCTCGGCGAGCCGTTCCAAATTTCGTCCGATTGCCAAAACATTTGCGCCGCTCTGCGAAAGTTCAATCGCAACTTGTCTTCCGATACCCGACGACGCACCCACAACGATAAAATTTTTTCCTTTGAAGTCAAAAGTTACACTCATAAAATTTTTCTCCTAAACAAATCTGCAGACGTGATCAACCGCAATATCCGAAAAGCCGTAAGCCTCCGCCTTTGTGAGTTTTCCGTTGCAAACGTCATAAATTTCTTTCAAAAGCAAATCGCCGCTCTCGGTTATCGTCAAAGTGCCCTCGATAATTCCGCTCAAATCCACGTCGATATTATCTTCCAGCCATGAAAAGGTTTGCGCGTTGGCGGTGACTTTCAGCACGGGGACAATCGCGTTGCCCGTCGGAGTGCCGCGCCCCGTCGTGAAGATAATCGCATTGCAACCCGCCGCAACCATCGAAGTCACGGAAGAAATATCATAACCCGCCGTGTCCATGACGATTGCTCCGCGCTTTGTCGGACGCTCCGCCTGCTTCAAAACTTCGACAATCGGGCGCGTTCCGCCTTTCCTTATGCAACCCAAACTTTTTTCGTCAATCGTCGAGAGTCCGCCGAATTTATTTCCGGGCGTCGGTTGACCTGCGCGACAATCCTGTCCCGCCGCGAGCAAATGTTTTTCGTAGTCCGCGCAGATTTTTATAATCTGATTGTGAATTTCGGGAGTCGCCGCCCGCTTCGCCAAAACGTGTTCGCCGCCAATCCACTCGATTGATTCACTCATCAAAGTCGACGCACCTAAATCAATTAACTTATCGCTGAGTTCGCCGACCGCGGGATTTGACGCAATGCCGCTTGTCGCGTCCGAGCCGCCGCATTCAATGCCGAGCAACAGCTCCGAAATATCGCAAAGTTCTTTTTGCTGAAGACTTGCCGAAGCCGCCAAATTTCGCGCCGCCCGAACGGCTTTTTCAATCGTCTTGAGAGTGCCGCCTTCTTCCTGAATCCCGAACGATACAACAGGCTTATTTGTCATGGATTTTATTTTCTCGCGCAGTTTTGCGTGAGGAACAGTTTCGCAACCGAGCCCGATAATCACCACACCAAAAACATTGGGATTGCAAGCAAAGCCCGTCAAAATTTTCTGCGACATTGCGGTATTCGCCGCCACGTCTGAACAGCCCGTGTTGAAAATTATATTAACCGCGCCGCGAATTTGGCTTGCGACAATTCTTGCCGTTTCGCTCCCGCAAGCGCACGTCGGCAAAATCAAAACATGGTTGCGAATACCTGCGCGACCGTCCGCTCTTTTATAGCCCCAAAAATTCATTTTATCGCCTCAAATCAATTCGTTGTCGTAATCACGCGGCACGCTGAAAATATTTTCGTGCGAAACCCAACCGCCCTTTGCAATGTCAACCGACGCCTCGCCGATTATCTCGCCGTATTTGAAAATTTTTTCGCCCTTGACAATCGGGCAAAGTGCAACTTTATGCCAGATAGGAATATCTTCGACGCAAGAAATTTCACCGCCGCCCAAAATTTTTATCGTGTCGCCTTTTTTTGCGGCGGAGGTGCAAGTCGCGACGTTGTCTTTTTCGTCAAGCAAAATTGCTTTAGTCAAAATTTTTGCCTCCGTTCATTTTAATTCGGTTAAAAATTCTTCAAAGGGCAAACCCCAATTCCACGGCAGATTTAATTTTTCGGCGTGAGCAATGCATTTTGAAACGAAGTTCGCCGCCTTTTTTGTCGAGTCGATTAAATTTTCGCCGTTGAGCCAGGAAGCCGCCGCCACAGCAAAAAATGCGTCGCCCGCGCCCGAACGGTCGGAACCCAAGCGTCGCGAAGTCACGATATTAACTTCTCCGCGGTCGAAAATAAAATTGGAAATGTTCGAGCCGTCGTCAAGTTCAAGTGTGACGCCCGTTATCACGACGCGCCCGCCACGAGTTTTCGCCGCGATATTCGCCGCCATAAGCGAAAGTTCGGAATCGCTGATAATGCCGCCTTCGGGATAGGGCGTGCTCAAAAGTTCGCAAGCCTCGGTTAAATTCGGCGTGACAAGGTCGGCAAATTCCAAAAGCTCGCGCATTCGCCGGCACATTTCCTTTGTATAAGATTTATAAATTTTCCCGTGGTCGCCCATTACCGGATCAATAATCACGACGGCGGGGAAATTTTTTATAAAGCGGCGGACAATTTCAATCTGCGCGGCGGAGCCCAAAAAACCTGTGGCAACGGCGTCGAAAGTCAAATTATTTTTCTGCCAGCTGTCGATATAAATTTCCATGCGGTCGGTAAAATCGTCCATGAAATAATTTTTAAAGCCCGTGTGAACCGACAAAAGCGCGGTCGGCAACGGGCAAACTTGAATTTTCAGCGCGGAAATTATCGGCAATTCGACAGTCACCGAGCAACGCCCGAAGCCTGTTACGTCGTTTATCAGTGCAATTTTTTTCTGTCTCAAAATTTTCTCTCCAACAAAATTTTTTTCGCAACTTCCTCAAATTCTCCGCGCCCATAATTTACAAAAGGTACAATCGAAATGCCGCCGCGAACTTTGAAATTTCCTTCAATCTCCAGATAACGCGGCTCCAAAAGTTTGATAAGGTCGTCGGCTATCGTGTTTATAACGTCCTCATGAAAAGTTCCGTGATTCCTAAAAGCGGTCAGATAAAGTTTAAGGCTTTTGCTCTCGACAAGTTTTTTGTCGGGAATATAGCGGATTTTAATCGCGGCGTAGTCGGGCTGGTGAGTTATCGGGCAAAGGCAGGTAAATTCGTCGCTAGTCAAAGTCACGAGATAATTTTTGTTGCTGTTTTTGTTCGGTATCGCCTCCAAAAATTCGGGCGAGTAGTCGTATTTGTAAGCGGTAATTTTTCCGAGATTTTTTAATTCGGTCATTAAAATTTTTCTCCTTAAAGTTTTTTGTTGCACTGCTAAATTTTATTTTATATATTTTAGCATACAACGCCAATTTCTTAAAGAAAAATTTCTCGGCAAAGAGGTGTCAAAATGAAATTTGATTATCACATGCACTTTGAATACGGCGATTATGACGAGGCTTGGACGGAAGGATTTTTCGCCGCGGCAAAAACTCACGGGCTTGACGAAATCGGAATCAGCGAACACACGCACACTTTCCCGGAGTTTGAAAAATTTTATTACGATGATTTGATTTTGGATTCTTCACCCGTCGGAGAATTTCAAAAAGTTTGGCTCAAGACGAATAAATTCAAGCACACGCTGAAAGATTATTTTGACTTTATGGCGCGGCTGAAAAAGAATCACGCGGTCAAAATCGGGATTGAGGTTTGCAACTTTAAAAATCAAGCCGCCCTCAAAAAAATTCTCGACGCTTGGGATTTTGATTATCGGATCGGTTCGGTGCATTTTTTATGGGGCTGGGGCTACGACGCCTCGAAACTTATCGGCGAGTGGAAGAATCACAATCTGCGCGATATTTATGAGGAATACACCGCGCAGGTTGAGCTTTTGGCGGCGAGCGGCAATTACGATATTTTGGGTCACCCGTTCAATATTCGGCTGTTCAAATTCTTTCCCGACTTCGACGCGACGAATTACCTTGAGCGAGTCGCCGCCGCGCTGAAAAAAGCTGACATGGTTGTCGACGTGAATACCGGCACGCTTTATCGCTATCCCGTCGCGGAAATTTCGCCCTATGCCGACTTCATGAAAGTTGCCGCGGCTAACGATTTGCCGATTGTCATAACGTCGGACGCGCATAAGCCTGAAGACTGCGGAAAATTTTACGAGGAGGCAACCGATTATGTTAAGCGTTTCGGATATAAAAAAATCGCCCGCTTCGATAAAAGGCGGCGTGAAATTGTCGACTTGATTTAGAAAGTTTGTTATAATCGCTCAAAAAAGGAGGCTTGCGTTTATGAGACAAGTAGGGATTTTCGGCAAGCGCAAGAGCGGAAAATCTGCGCTGATGTACGCGCTGACACAGCACAAAATCAAAGCGACGTTCAGAGCAATGGAAATTGGCTCGGTGACAAAAGTTATGCTGGTCGATACGGTTGGCGTTGATGTGGAAGATTCAACAGCAGAAAAATCCGCGCAGAGCGTTGAAGTTGCGCTGATGTTAATCACAAATGATTCTTTTGAGTTGGAGCTGGCGTGGATAAGCAAACTCAAAAAAGGCGGCTCGTCGATTATCATCGTGATAAGTCAAGCGGACAAATTCGCGGACGGCGGAAAAGCATTGGCGGCGGCAGTCGAAGAAGTTTCGGGTCTAAAGGCAATTTGCGTGAGTTCGGTAACCGGCGCGGGCGTCGAAGAACTTGACGAGGAAATTAATCGGTTATTGGGGAGCAGGGATTAGAAATGAAAAAAATATTTTTAGCTTTGCTTTTGGCAATGATTTTTTTTATTCCCGCCGAAACTTTCGCGGCAGATAAATGGTTTTGGCTCGACTCCAACGACAAATACAGCAAATATTTCGAGCCCGATTCCGTGACGATAAATAAAAAAGTTGTCACCAATGACGGCAGAGAAATTGCGATAGAAATTGAAGCGTGGACTAAAACGACTTATTCCTACGACGGCGCGGCGGAGACGATTAAAAATTACGGGATAAGCAACATTTTGCCCGACCCGAATTCTTTAGCTTACAGTTTGGCGTTGCTAAGAGTAAATCCGCAAAATCGGACGCTCCAATACGTCCGCGAAGATTTTTATAACGCGCAAGATCAAGTCGTTTGGTCAAAAGAGGAAGGGCGGATTAAGGAAATAAATACGCGCTCCTTTGACGAGGAATTTTATTGCGCGATTGTGGACGAAGTTTTTCAAATGGGCGAGCGCGACAGAAAACGCGCCCCGACTGTTGAACGCTGGCTTGATTTATGGACTTATACCGACTCGGAAGGCTCAACGACAACCCTTTCCGCCGATACGACGACAATGCGCCTTAAAGGTTCCAATCTTGTCCTGTGGGAGTGGCAGGTCACAAAAAATTCGCGGGGACAAACTACGGAAATTCGTTTCATGAAAAAATCTGTCAATCTGACGCAAGGTACCGAAGTCATAAAGGACGGGCAGATTTGGACGCCAACAAATTCTTGGCAGACGTTAAAAGACGAATACGACGGAGCCTATCGCATGATTAAAAGCGACGAGCCCGATTATAAAGGGCTTGTGCATCTTCGCGCCTATGTAAAAAATAATTCAAATTGGGTAAACCGCTATTCGCTTGATTAAGGAGGAAAATTTATGCCGATAAAAATTCCGAATAATTTGCCCGCGACACACATCTTGGAAAGTGAAAATATTTTCGTCATGGACGCCGACCGCGCCTATTCGCAGGATATTCGCCCGCTGAAAATTTTAATCCTTAACCTCATGCCAATTAAACCTGTCACGGAAACGCAACTCCTGCGCCTTTTGGGCAATACGCCCCTGCAAGTCGAAGTCGATTTCATTTACACGCGCACTTATACCCCGACTCACACTTCAAAAGATTATCTCACCGAATTTTACGGGACGTTTGACGACGTTAAAAATAAAAATTATGACGGCTTTATCATGACCGGTGCGCCGCTTGATTTTGTGGAGTTTGAAGACGTTGCCTATTGGCATGAACTCGTTGAGATTATGGATTGGAGCAAATCCCATGTCTGGTCGACGTTTTATATCTGTTGGGGTGCGCAGGCGGGCTTGTATTATCATTACGGCGTGCCGAAATATATTTTGCCGGAAAAAATTTCGGGCGTTTATCCTCACAAACTCTGCGTCAAGCACGAAAAACTTCTGCGCGGCTTTGACGACGAATTTTTTGTTCCGCATTCAAGATACAGCGATACTCGCCGCGAGGATATCGAAAAAGTTCCCGCGTTGACAATTTTATCCGAGTCGGACGAGGCGGGCGTTTATATCGTGGCGGATTTGGACAAGCGATTATTTTTTATCACGGGTCATGCCGAATACGATCCGAACACTTTAAAAAATGAATACAATCGCGACGTTTTGGCAGGCTTAAATCCCAATATCCCGCAAAATTATTTTCCTGACGACGACCCGACAAAAGAACCCGTTGTCAAATGGCGGTCGGTTGCTCATTTACTTTTCGCTAATTGGTTGAATTATTACGTTTATCAAGAGACGCCTTACGAGTTGGAGGCTATCAGCAGTAAATCGTTTTTTTGAGGGAAAAGGGAAAAATTTTTTCCCTTCCACGGAGGTTTTTTAATTGGACATAGTGCCCATATTACTGCAAACATTTCTCGTCGCGTTCCTTATTGCCATGAACGGCTTTTTTGTCGCGGCGGAATTTTGTTGCGTAAAAATGCGTCCTTCGCGCTTGGAAACGCTGATTCAAGAAGGAAACACGCGGGCGAAGTATGCAAAAAAATTAATTGACGAACTCGACGAAGCGTTATCAGTAACGCAACTGGGAATAACTTTGGCATCGCTGGGCTTGGGCTGGATTGGCGAACCATTTGTTGCCGAATTAATTTCCCCGCTGATTCACGCCCTGGGCGTCGGCGAAACTTTGGGACATACAATTTCCTTTGCGCTGGCGTTTTCGCTGATAACTTCAATGCACATAATTTTAGGCGAGCTGACGCCAAAATCAATGGCGATAGCTTCGGCGGAAAAAATTTTATTAAATATCGCCGTGCCCATGATAATTTTTTGGAAAGTCATGTATCCTTTTGTGTGGCTCCTCAACAAAACGGCGACTTTTGTAAGTCATCATTTGGGCTTATCGCAAGTCGGGGAAGGCGAGGTTGCACACAATCCCGAAGAAATTCGCCTGCTCATGAAGGAGAGCCGCAAGCAAGGTTTGGTTGACGATACCGAAGTTGATTTTGTCGATAACGTCTTCGATTTCACGGAGCGCAATGTCCGCGAAATTATGGTGCCGCGCCCCGATATGGTTTGCCTTTATCTGAATAAAAGTTACGAGGAAAATCTCGCGACGATTTTGGAAGAGGAAATGACGCGCTACCCGCTCTGCGACGAGGATAAAGATCACATTGTCGGATTTTTGCACATAAAAGATTTGACAAAAGTCATGTTGCAGGGCAAAAAAAAGCCGAGTCTCAAAAAATTGGCTCGGAAAGTTTTTTTTGTGCCGGAAAGTATGGACGTGAGTGTTCTTTTAAAAACTATGCAAACAAACCGCTCACAACTTGCGATTGTCGTCGACGAATACGGCGGGACGGCGGGCATGGTTACGATTGAAGATATTATCGAAGAAATTGTCGGCGAGATTCAAGACGAATTTGACGAGGAACGCCCCGACGCCGAAAAGCGCGACGATAATCTTTATTCGATTGATGCCAAAATGTTGCTTGAGGAATTGGAAGACGAATTCGGCATTGAAATTGAGGACGAAGACGTTGACACGGTCGGCGGCTGGCTCAATGACAAATTGGGCGGCGAACCTAAAGTCGGACAGTCCGCCGCCTGCGAGGGCAATACTTTTTATGTTGAAGAAGTCGAAGGCTTGCGCATTACTCGCATTTTAATTCGCCTTGCCGCTCCAAAAAAAATTCCTGACGATTAATCAGTTTTTTCTTTCCTGCCCTTGGTAATGTTTTTGGCAATGTCGATAAATAATTTCCCGTCGAGGTGGTCGAGTTCATGCTGAATACAACGCGCCAAAAGTCCTTCCGCCTCTAAAGTTTTTTTCTTGCCGAAGCGGCTTGTATATTCGACGCGAATTTTCTCTGCGCGTTCAACGTCGCCAAAAAGGTCGGGGCAGGAAAGGCAACCTTCATTATCAACTTTCGAGCCTTCGCGAAACGTTATGACAGGATTAATCAAGTCATAGCGATTTTTTTTATCAACGTCCACGACGCAAGCCCGAACCGCCGTACCGACTTGCGGTGCGGCAATTCCGACGCCTTCATTTGCGTACATTGTCTCTGCCATATTGTCCAGAAAAACTCTCAAGCGTTTGTCAATCTTCGCCACCGGTTTGCAAATTTCTTTCAGGACGGGATCGCCCGCCTTTTTTATTTCAAGCAATGCCATAACTCAGCCTCCATTTTAGCAGTTAGTGATACTATTTCTCTAGTGATTTATTTTCTTCGACGCCGCGAAGATTTTTTCCTACCTTAATATTCTTCAAGCTGAATTTCCACGTCCGCAGAATTTTTCGTGCGCGTGTCGATTGCCTTTAGTTGCATTAAGCCGCTTTTATCTATCGTCATTTTCAAAATCGTTTCGTCGCCTCTTTTGCTATTCTTGAGCCCGCGAATTTCAATTTCTCCGATATAAGTTCCTTCTTCGGGCAAATAAATATCTTCGGTGCATTCCGATTCGTAAATTTCAATATAAGTCGAAGTCGCGCCGCTGTCGATATGATAAGAAATTGATTCGCCGCTTGTCGGCAGGGCGTCGCCTTTATAAATAAGATTGTAAATGCGAAAACGCTTGTAATCTCTGTATTTGGCGAAGTTTTGAACGTATTTCGCGCCGTAAGAAAATTTGCAGATGTCGTGCAGAAAATTTTCCTCCGTCAAATGTTCGGCATAAATCGCCGCGCCGAAGGCTATCGCTTTTTCCGGCTCGAAAAGTTTTATTTCAATGTCGGGATAATTTTTTTCAAAAGCCCTGCGCACTTGCGGCATATTGGAGCTACCGCCCACGCAGACGATATAATCAATTTTGCCCGCGCAGTTATCCTTGAGCTTGTCAACCATGCGCATTGTCTCCTGCAGAAGTTCGGAAGTTATTTTTTCAAATTCCCGCCGCGTTATTTCAATGTCGTAAAGTTCGTCCTCAATCTCAATATCCGAAATAAAAATTTCCTGCCGCGAAAGATTATGCTTGGCATTTATCGCCGCCGCCAAAATTTTATTCTCCGTCCGCAAATCGAATTTAATATCGGAATTTTGCTCGCGACACTTGCGCTTTATGAGTTCGCCCAAAAGTTTGTCCCAATCCCGCCCGCCGATTCTTTTCATGTCTGAATCAATAACTTTGTACCATTCCTTTGAATTTTTATCGGAGCGGACAATCGCAACGTCGCAAGTTCCGCCGCCCAAATCGTAAACCAAAATTGTTTTCTCGTCCTTGGCACTCGGCGCGTTGAAGTAAGAAATTGCAGCGGCGACCGGCTCGCGAATAAAGCCCAGAACTTTTAACGCGGCTTCGTCCTGCGCGGCGTCGCGAATAAAATTCAGCTCGCGGAGAGTAAACGCCGCCGGAACAGAAATAACTGCGCCGTCAATTTTCTGCGAAATTAATTGCTTGCGTTCGATCTCCTCCAGCGCGAGTTGTTTAATTTCGCCGAGGATACGTCCGACAATTTGTTTCTTGCCAAAAGTTTTGCCGTCGAGTCGGAAATTTTTTTTATTCGGATTGCTTATATCCATTTTGATATTGCGGACGACGTTTTCGGGGCGAAATTTGCCGCGATTTTCGGCGGGCTTGCCGATTAAAATATCTTGCCGCCGGTCGTAATAAAAAACGCTCGGCACGCCGTATTGACCGCCCGACAAAAGTAGCGCGGGATTGTTATTTATCAGCGCGGCGGGCAGGGAAAAACTCGTGCCAAAGTCTATTCCTATTTTCATGAACTTTTACCTCCAAAAAAATTTTCGGGTTCGACGATTTCGACTTCCGCTTTGCGCAGAATTTGCCCCTTGTAAATCAATCCGACGCGCAGAATTTTTGAAACTTTCGCCTGCGCGGACGGGTGGACGGCGTCTGATATTTCGTGCATGTCGGGGTTGAGCGGAATATTTATTTCCTTAATGAGCTGTGCACCAAGCATTGCCAACGCCTGTTCAATAAACCGCGAAAAATTTTTGCAACGCCTCAATAAAATTTCGTAACCTTTTTGCGCGTCCGCCTGCGGGTGTCGTTGCAAAGTTTCATGAAGTTTATCGAACAGCTGAATCAGCTGATTTATCGGTTCCGCCGTCACTTTGAAGTCTATTCCGTCGCGAATATCCGAAATTGTTTTCAGCGTCCCTTGCAAGCGCGGCAATTCCTCTTGCAAGGCGAGCTGAATTTTTTTTATCTCGGCGATAATTTTTTCGTCCGCCGCGTGCCGATTTTCGGAGAGTGCATTTAAATTTTGCAGAAAATCTTTGTCGGGGTCATCAGGATTTTTTAAAAATTTTCCAAGTCCCTCGTCCAATGCCGCCAAATTTTTAATCAGTGTTTGAAAATAATTTTCCTGCAACGGAACGCCGCGAAAAATATTTTGTTTATAAATCTCGTAAACCTTCAACGCCGAGTCGAGATTTTCATAAATGACGACGTTAAAGCCGAAAATAATAACGTACATGTCAAAAGACGTTTGCCGATTGAAACCAATCTGCGCGGGCTGAAGTTGAAAATTTTTCGGAGTAAAGTTTTGGATATTCATTTGGCAGAAAAAAGAAATCAGCGGCGAAGTTTTATTTGTGATCAGTTCATAAAAAACCGTCGTCACGAGTTGGAGATAATAATTTTTCAAGCCCGCGGGATTGTTCTGCGCGGCGTCAAGAGTTTCTTTATAAATTTCGAGACTGTTTGACATGATTTTTTCCCTCCAATTTTTATTATATCACTTTCAAAAACTGATTTCCGAAAAGAAAAAAGTCCGCTTAATTCTTTTCAACGCGGACTTAGTCTACAATTTGAAGCCGTTCAGCGCGGCTAAATTTTTTTAAATCTCTGTGTTGAGCGTTTTGCAAATTTCCTTCAAACATTTTTGAAAAGCACCGCGGCGGGCGCGCAAATCACTGCCTTTTGAATCTTCCTCCTCGCTCGCCGAAAAAACATCGACGACATCGGTTTTCGTGCAAATGTAAGCGTCAAGCTGAACCGAAATGCGAACTTTCTCGCGGTGATTGGAGCTGTTGTGCTTGTCAACAACCGCGTCCGAAATAATCAGACAGATAATTTTTTCGCAACCGCTCATGTTCGTAAAATTAATCAAGTCTTCTTTCTGCGGCATTTGTTCGCCGATATAGCCGCGTTGGAGCCAATATTTTTTGTAACGTGTCTGCAAATCGTTGCCGAAAACAATTTTTGAGCCGCTTGCGGGCTTAACTTCGCTTTTAATAATTTTGTAGTAGTCGGAAGTTTTGAACTCCGCGCCGCCGACGATTATCACGCCGATATCTTGAGAATTTTGCGCCGCAAATGCCGAAGAAGTCATAAGCAAAAAAATTGCCGCCGTCATTAAAATAATCTTCTTCATGATAAAATCTCCTTAAATTTTTTGCAAAGTCGTTTCGTCAATCAGTTCGCCGTCGGGCAGAAAACATTTCACGGATAAAAATTTTTCGTCGCCTTCCAACGTCAAATAATTATCCGTTTCGGGCTGAGGCGCGACGAATTTATCCAGCGCGTGATCAATCCAAAGCCCGCTGTAGCGAACGTTGCCGCTTAAGCCCGTCAAAATGTAAAGCGTGCCGTTTTCGTCCGCCTGAAAATTTTTTAATCGACCGCGATTTCTGTAGGTGTGCAAATGCGCCGTGAAAACCGCGTCCGCGCCGAGCGATTCAAATTCCGGCATGAAAATTTCCCCGACCTCCGAAAAACCTTCCTGCCGTTCGGGGCGTCCGTTAATTCGATATTGCAACACGTCCTTATGAATAAAAATAATTTTCCACGGCTTATCGGTCTGCGAAAAATCTTGACGGAGCCATTTTTTTTGCGCCTCGATAACTTCTCTGCCCAATTCCTCCCATTGACTATCCAAAATCGCGAAATGAGCCGCGCCGCAGTCAAAGGAATAAAATCGCCGCGAAAAATTTTCAATGCCGTTATCGGGCGGCGCGAAGTAATTCAGATAAGCAACGGGCTGACGAATTTTCCAATCCCGCGAATAAGTTTCGTGATTGCCCATGACCGGCGCAAATGGGATTTTCGGCAAAAAATCTTCAACCTGCTCCAGCCAATCTTCCCATTGCGAATTGTCTTCGCCGTTGTCGACGATATCCCCGACATTGATAAAAAAATTTGCGTCAGAATTATTTTTAAAAGCCTGACGCGCCACGGAACCCCAAGTATCGTAATCGCCGCCGCATTGAGAGTCGGGAAAAATTATCGCCTTGAAATTTTCTGTCGGAGAATTTTTTAATTCATGCCAATCGCCGACTGCGGAGCCGTCAACAATTCTGAATTCGTTGCCAAGTTCAATCTGCGCGGTGTATTGGAAAATTGTTCTGCCGTCGTCGATAAAAGTTGAATCCTGCGCGGGAAAAATTTTTTTATCGTCATTTGTTTTGAGCTCGACCGCGGGATTTTTCAACGGCTTATCGACTTGCCACATTACACAGCGTGAATCAGAAATATTTTTCGTGACAATCTGCCGCAAAAATTTTATCGACAGATTCTTTTTTTCTTCGACACCACAACCCGCTAAAAAACTCGCAAAACTCACCGCCGCGACTTTTATAAATGTTCTTCTGTTGATGTTGTGCATTTCATTAAAATTTTGAAAGCCTCATCGGCTGTTTGGAATTTTATTTCTGAGCGCGTGCCTTTAAAATGAAATTCTCTGACCTCAGAAAAATTTTCTCCGACAATCGCAATAAAAACTGTGCCGACAGGTTTACCTTCGCTGGTTGAGGGTCCCGCGACGCCTGTTGTACTAAGCCCGATCGTTGCAAAAAAAATTTCGCGAACATTTTTAGCCATTTCCAAAGCGGTTTGACTGCTGACTGCGCCGAATTCTTCCAAAGTCTTGACGCGCAAAATATTTTTTTTTATCTCGTTGGTATAAGCGACGACTCCGCCCTTAAAATAATTCGACGCGCCTGCAAAATCCGTTAAGCGGCTCGCCAAAAGCCCGCCCGTACATGATTCCGCCGTTGCAATCGTAAAATTTTCCATTTCAAAATCTCCTCAAGCTACCCGCGTTTATTTTGAAAGTTTAACGTCGTCGCCGTAAATCGTTTTAAAATCGTTTTTCATAGAAATTTGAATCCAGCCATTAGCGTCGGCGAGTTTTTTGCAACCGTTCGCTTTATTTTCGTTGCCGAGTTCGCGCTCAAGGTCGTCGCAGATAACAAAAAACGCTAAACTTTTGTACTTGTTGCCCGCAAGCGCGTAATTCAGCATGGAAGTATCGCCGCCGCTGTTGCCAAACGCCAAAACAGGTTGCTTGCCAATTTCGTGCTCAATCGCGACAACTTTGTTCATTTTTAAATTCTTCTGCGTCAATCCGCCGCGAACAAGATAATCTTCATGCTTGTAAGCGTAGTTATCGGCGGAAATTTCGCCTTGATTCGATGCTTTTATCGCCGGATTTGTCCCGATTACTTGATTGTAAGGAATTTTTAACAGCTCCGCGCCCATTACGCGCATTGCCGGGCGATCTGAACCCGTGACTATATAAACCGTGAAATTGTTCGCCTGCAAATATTTAATTACCTCAACCATTGGCAAATAAAATGCTTCGCCCCATTTTAAATTCGTCAGACCTTCGACAGGTTTTTCCATAAATTTGCGCACATAATCTTCATAATCTTTAGGCGTCATGCCCGCGAAAACGGATTCTTGCGATTTTGCTTCGCCAAGGTCGATTCCCTTAGGAAATTTCCCCGTCATGAAGTGTCCGGCGCGGATTTCAGCGTCTACCATTTGCGCATATTTCAAATCTTCCGCCGACGGAGTGAAATTCGGGTCGTGAAGGGCGCGTTCAAGGTAAAGCATCCACTCGAAATAGCACGGCGCACTTTCGCAGATAAATGTTCCGTCCATATCGAAAACCGCGAGCCTGTCCTCAACCGGAATGAAATTTTTGGACTTTTTATTGGTCACGTCCGTCACGAACTCAACTAATTTTTGTTTAGGCTCCGCGTCTTTTGTCCAATACTTAAAATCCTTAGCCTTCTTAACTTGAATTTGTGCAATTTGGTCGCGGGGCATGGCGTCGACGATACTAAACGACCCCAACGCGATTAATCCCGCCGCAATAGCCGCTAAAATTTTCTTCTTCATAATAAAACCTCCAAAAATTTATTTAGAAATGG
>CAMNEX010000011.1 GCA_946536825.1 uncultured Selenomonadales bacterium
ACCACTGACGGCGCAATTTATTACAGCGAGAAAGATTCCGTTGCGTTCGTTGGAGATTCAATTTTCCTTAACAGCGTCGGACGAACCGATTTTCCCGGCGGCGACGCAAGAACTTTGTATAAAAATCTGGAGGAAAAAATTTTCACACTGCCCGCCGAAACGGTTTTGCTATCCGGTCACAGCGAGCCGACGACCGTCGAAAACGAAACTTACAGATTTTTATAGGTCGTAAATGTCTTGATATTTTTTAATCAGCGTGTCGAGTTTCTTACAAAAAGTCTTCTGAAATTTCTTGCCGCGCTCCGATTTAAAATCCCAATCACTCAGCTGATCAATCGCGAATTCAATTCTGCTCAAAAGAAGCGTATCGATAAAGAAAGTCAACGCGTCGTCAACCATACTAAGATAAGTTTCCTTCTCGTCGAGGTTGCGGCTGCGAACACTTTCCATTTCGGCGAAGGTGCTTTGAAAAATTTGTTCCGTGCGAATCATTTCCGCAAGCGCGATTAAATTTTCAACAGTACTCATTGCGCCGCCCCAATCGTCGCCAAATTCTTCGTCGTGAATAAAACTTTCCTCAAGCTCAAAGGCTTTTTTTATTAAATCGTCCACAAATCTATGTCGTTGCTCCACGTCGTCGAGTTTCATTTTAATGCCTCCTCCCGAAAAATTTTAGCACGCCAAACTTTTTCAAGCAAGAATAATAATTTCCTTGTAATGATTTGTCAAATTCTATATAATGTCTGAAAAAATTTCGGAGGATTCGAGCAATGCGACGATATACGATTTTTGTTTTAACGGCGGTAATGATTGTTTTGGCGGCGGTGGCGGGCTTTATCTTGCCTGTTGACGCCGATAAAAAAAATTTGAACTCGCCGACTGCGGAGCTCACCGCCTACACGACTTTGCCGCCCGAAACTGCTTCGGTTTTGGCTGAAGTTTACGAACGCGAAAATCACGTCCGAATTAACTTTGTGCTAATGAATTCTCAAGATATTTTGCAGGAAATTAAAAATGACGCCGTCTCCGACCCGACTGTTGTCAGAACTGTCGATATTGTCATCACTGACAGCAAAATTCTGCAGGAGGCTGCGTCTTTAAATTTGCTCACGCCTTATTCTTCCGAGACGAATGACGCCGTTCGCAAAAAATTCAAGGACGAACACGACCGCTGGATTGGTATTTGGTACGACCCGATAATTTTCTGCGCCAATAAAGATTTTCTGCGCTCAACCGTCGATATTCCCGACACATGGGAAAAACTTTCGGCGGCTAAGGATATGCGCGTCGGCATAACCGATTTTCTTGCGGCGGACGCGGCGGCTAATCTCATGTTTCAGCTTATCGGCAATCTCGGCGACGCCAAGACTTACGAAATTTTAAACGGCATTCATCCCAAAGTTGTTCAATACGCAAAATTTTTATCTAATCCCGTTCGTCAAGCCGGCATGGGCGAAGTTGATATTTCCGTCGCCGTTGAAAGCGAGACGCTCCGCTATTTGCAAAACGGTTATCCCTTGAAAATAATTTATCCCGCCGACGGCACGAGTTATCTTTTGACGGGCTTTGCGATAACTACAAAAGACCCCGCCAAAAATCAAGTCGCCGCGAAATTTTCTGATTGGCTCTTGGGCGACGAGGCGCAACTTTATTTGCAGACCAACGATTTTTATTTTATTCCGACAAATCCGCAGACGTTGGCTTATAAATCTTTTGCGGGGAAAAATCTTTTGCTGTTCGACAAGCAACCGAATTTTTCCGATAAGCAACAGCAAGATTTTTTATATCGTTGGATTAATGACGTTCGGTTAAAGTGAGGAGGAAAAAATTTTGAAGGCAGGCTTTGTTAGTTTGGGTTGTGCAAAAAATTTGATTGATACCGAAGTTATGCTCGGCATTATGCGGGAAAACGGAATTGAGTTGACGGCCAATCCCGCGGATGCCGATATTTTAATTGTCAATACTTGCGCTTTCATTCTTTCGGCGAAGGAAGAATCTATCACGACGATTTTAAATCTCGCCGAATACAAAAACGGCAAATGCCGCGCTTTGATTGTCGCGGGTTGCCTCGGTCAGCTTTACAAAAAAAATCTTTTGGACGAAATGCCCGAAGTCGACGCGGTTATCGGCACGGGTGCTTGGAACAGAATCATTGAGGCGATTGAAGAAGCTTTATCGGGGCGGCGCGTGATTTTAATCGGCGAAAAGCAAATTATTTACAATTCAAAGACGCCGAGAATCCGCACGACGCCGAATTATACCGCTTATGTTAAAATCGCGGAGGGTTGCAACAATCGCTGTTCGTTCTGTTCAATTCCGCTGATTCGCGGGCGGCAAATTTCTCGTCCGATTGAAGATATAAAATCCGAAGTCGAAACTTTAGCCGCGCAGGGCGTCAAGGAGATAAATTTAATCGCGCAGGATACCACAGCTTACGGCGTTGACATTTACGGCAAACCGCAACTCGTCGAACTTTTGCGCGAGTTGGTTAAGGTTGAGAAAATTCATTGGATCAGAATTCTTTACGCCTATCCGCGCAGATTTTCCGACGAGCTGATTGAGTTGATCGCCGCCGAGCCGAAAATTTGCAATTATGTTGATTTACCGTTGCAACATGCCTCGAATAAAATTTTAAAGCTAATGAATCGCCCCGACAATCGCGAGTCGATTGAAGCTTTGATAAAAAAAATTCGCGAAAAAATTCCCGACGTTACAATCCGTTCAACTTTTATCGTCGGCTTTCCCGGCGAGTCGGAGGAAGATTTTCTGGAGCTTAAAAATTTTCTGCAGGAGCAAAGGCTCGACAAAGTCGGGATTTTTACTTATTCGCGGGAGGAGGACACGGCGGCTTACGATTTCCCCGACCAAATTTCCGAAGAAGTCATGCAGGAGCGTTATCACGAATTGATGAGCATACAAAGTTTAATTTCGCAGGAGATAAACGAGTCGTTGGAAGGGCGGGAGCTTGAAGTTTTGATAGAAAATCGCGACGAAGAAGTTCCCGAAGTTGTATCGGGGCGATCTTATCGCGACGCGCCCGAAGTCGATGGAATAATCTACATTGAGAACGACGGACGCAGCAAGGCGGGCGATATTGTTCGCGTGAAAGTTTTGGCGGGCTTTGTTTACGACATTGCCGCGGAGCGAATTTAAATCATTTAATTTTTCACGGAGGCTGAAATGTTCAAAGGCGTTATCTTCGACATTGACGGGACACTTTACGATTATCAGATAAATGATTTTTTTGCGATGAATCATTTCTGCGCGTTCATAGAAAAAAATTTGGGCATCGAAGAAAAATTTTTCCGCGAAACCTATTCCGAGGCGCGAAGAATTGTTCGCGGGCGTTTGAAAGATACCGCCGCTCAACATAGCCGCGTTTTGTTGATTCAAACCGCGCTTGAGTTGCTGAATAAAAATCCTTTCTATCACGTTTTGGAGCTTTACGACGTGTACTGGAATTTTTTTCTGGAAAATATGCGTCCCTATGACGGCGCGGCGGAATTTTTAAGCAAACTAAAAGCGGCGGGCATTAAAATTTCGACGTGCACCGACATGACAGCGCACATTCAATATCGCAAGCTCGCAAAACTCGGACTCGACAAATTTTTTGATTTTATGGTTACCAGCGAAGAGACCGGCTTTGAGAAACCCGCGCCGATTATGTTCACTCTCGCGCTTGAGAAAATGAAAATCCGCGCAGAGGACGCCGCTTTTTTCGGCGACGTGCTTGACAGAGATATTCAAGGCGCGGCGAACGTCGGCATTGTTCCTTTTTGGTTTATCGGCGACAGAAACGTTGCGGACGACAATTTTATTAAAATTCGCTCCTATCGCGACGAAATTCTTAAAAAATTTTTCGGCGAATAAAATTTCAACCTCACCAATTACTTTTCTTGCGACGAAATTTAATGCCTGCTACGGCAATTAGCAATGCGAAAATTTCGAGCCGCCCGACAATCAAAATCAGCATACAAAAAATTTTCCCGAACGCCGATAAGTTTCTGAAATTATCCGCGTCGCACAAGCCCGGCAAAATTCCGACGTTCGTCAAGCAGACGACAGACATTGAAACTGCTTCGGAAAATTGTGCGCCCGTGAAACTCAAAACTCCCGCGCAGATAAACATAGTCACGACCGCAAGGAAAAAAAATCCGAGAATCCTGCCGACTGTGCGCATCGGTACGGGCATATCGCCAACTTTAATGACGGTCATCATGCACGGGTGAATCGTCTTTTTAATTTCCGCCGCGGTGATTTTAATCAAGATAATCAGCCGAATAATTTTAAAGCCGCCGGTCACTGAACCGATACAACCGCCCGTCATAGCCATAAGGAAAATAAAAAATTTGTCGAAGTCGTGAACAGCCGACGTATCGTCAAGAGTTATGCCGGTTGTGCTGACAAAAGAAACGATATAAAACAGCGACTCGCGGAAGGCTTCGTTGCCGTCGAAATAAATTTCCTGCCAAAAGACGCGGAATAAAAGAATCAGCATGCTGATAAAAACCGTCGCATATAAAATTTTTACTTCTTCGTTCGCCAAAATCAATTTGACGTTGCCGACGAACGTTCGCCGAAACCGCAGGAAATATTGCTTGAGTTTCGTGAAGTAATTCAGCCCGAATTCAAGCGGCGGCGGCAGGAGCGTATAAATTATTCGGTGATAGAGCAAAAAATTTCCGCAGGCGAGTAGCATTGAAAAAATCGCGGCGTATTCGACGTAAAAATTTGTCCGCGCAGGAAAAAAATCTCCGCCGCCCGTCGAAATGCAACGCATTGCCATTAAAAGCGAATCCCAATGATTCAGTCCCGACAATTTAAACGCCGCGAAACTTATCGCCGTTAAAGTCGCGTAAACTTTCATGACGCGCATTGACATTAAATTCATTTGCCCGATAACCGCGCTGAAGCCGTGTCCGCCCTGCAAACTCAGCGTAATTCCGAAACAGCCGCTCACTTCGGGCAGGACTGTCACGAGCATAATTAAAAATAAAAGCGACCCCAGCCACATTAAAGCACTTTGCCAAATGCGCAGGAGATAGGGCGCGTCGCTCGGCAAAATCGAAAGTCCCGCCGAAGTTAAATCGCTGACAGTTTCCAGGAGCGCGTCGACGGGCAAAAGCCATCCTGTCAGCATAAACGGCAAGCAACCGAAAATCGCGAGCAAAGGATACATAATCAAAATTGCGGTTGCCGACGCCGCGAGCGGAGCTTTTTGAAATCTGCCGACGCCCAAGCGCGAAAAAATTATCCCCGCGATGAGCAAAAACATTCCGACCGCCGCGAAAAAAATTGTCGTGTCAAGTGCTTCCAATTCAATCAGCGCGTAGGAAATCGGCAAGAGGTGCATTGCCGAAAAAGTCAGCAGGGCTTGACTTTGTATTCGCAAAATCATTTTGAAGTTCATGACTGCCGCCTTAGAAATGGAAGTGATTCATCATTTTTTCTGTCAGGGATTTGGCGTCGTCGTTTTTGTGTTCGAGGAGATATTCAAGCGTGTGGACGTTAAAAAAAGAAGTAATCGGGACGTAGCGATTGTATTTGCGGAAGTCGCCCCATTTCATCAGCTTTGCATGGAGGCGGGAAATATCGCGTTGCGTAGCTTTGTGCCGCTTTAAAATTCTGCTTAGTAAAACGTCCGAATTAATCGCCGCGAAAATTTCTTCAATCAGTTGCGGATTAAATTTGTCGTTCTCATATTTTTCGATAAGCGCGACGGAGGCTTTTGACATACGCATTGAGCGGCGTATTGCGAAGACGAAATAAACTATCAGCGCGACGAAAAGAATATCCAAAAAAATACTCATGATTGATTCTCCGTTGTTTAAAAAATTTTTTGGTTGTGTTATTATCGCCCAAAAAGACTTCCGAGGAATTACGGGAGCGGAATGTATGAGCAATGCCGTAAATTTTTCCAAAAATATTTTAGCATAAGCAAGGGGCAATGAAAATGACATTAAACGAAATTGCAGGAACTTTTTACGGGATAGGCGTTGGACCGGGCGAGCCGGAACTTTTGACGGTTAAGGCGATCAACGCACTGAAAAAAATCGACGCCTTGATTGCGCCCAAGACAGAAAAAAAATCCGACAGCGTCGCTTTGTCAATCGCGCAACCTTATCTTAAATCGAGCGTCGAGATAATTTATCAGACCTTCCCAATGGTCAGAGACTTCGCGGAGGAAACAGAAATTTTCGAGGCGAACAAAGAAGAAATTTTAGAACTCCTGCGCGGCGGTAAAAATGTCGGCTTCGCGACGCTCGGCGACCCGATGTTTTACAGCACTTACATTTATATTTTCCGACTGCTAAAAAGTTGCGGTGTAAAAATCGTGACGATACCCGGCGTGCCGGCTTTTTTGGCGATAGCCGCGCAAATCGGACGCCCGATTGTTTTCGGCAACGATATTTTGACGATAATCCCCGCGACCGCCGAACTCGACGCAATTAAAAATTCTCTCGCCTGCGCAGATTCAACCGTCCTCATGAAGGTTTATAAAAATTTCCCCGAAGTTGTCGACGCGCTGAAATCCCACGGCATGATTGAAGACGCGGTTTTGGTGAGCCGTTGCGGTCTCGACGACGAAAAAATTATCACGGACATTGCCGCGCACAAGGACGAGGCTTTGAATTATCTTTCGACAATTTTAACGCGGAGGAAACATGACTAAAAAATTTTTAGCGGCAATTTTAATCGCGGGGATTTTTTTAGCGGGTTGCGGCAGTGAAAAAACTTCCGAGCCTGTCGAAGTCTCGCAGGAGGTTTTCGCGACGATTGTGGACGACGCGGATAGGAAAATTGTTTTGGATAAAAAACCTGCGCGGATTGTCGTGACGAGTGCAAGTTTTCTGGAGCCGTTGCACGCGGTTGGCGGAGAAATTGTCGGACGACCCGATTCCAAAAATCAAATGCCCGATTGGGCGAAAAATCTTCCGAGCGTCGGAGCGGTTTATCAAATTGACGTTGAGCGGCTGTTGAGTTGTGCGCCCGATTTGGTTATCGTCAACAAGGGCATGAACGAAAAACTTTTGCCGGTGTTGGAGGAAAATAAAATTCCCGCGCCGGTCGTCGAACTCAAAACCTATGACGACGTAAAACGCGGGCTGAAAAATTTTTCTGCGATAAGCGGCGACGTTGAAGCGGGCGAAAAAATTATTGCCGACATGGACGCTGAGATTAAAAATATCGTCGAAAAAATTCCCCAAAAAAATCTGCGCGTGGCAATTCTTCACTCGACCGCGCAGGGCTTGACGGTTCAGCTTGACGGGAGCATTGCGGGTTCAATCGCAAAAATGTTTGGTTGGGAAAATGTCGCGTCGGGCATGACGCCGCTTGAAAAAAATCCCGACGCCGCGCCTTACAGCATGGAAACTTTAGCTGAACAAAATCCCGAAATAATTTTCGTGACGAGCATGGGCGACCTTGACGAAATAAAATCGAACATGCTAAAGGCGATTGAAGAAAATGCCGCATGGCAAGCAATCGGCGCAGTGAAAAATAATCGGCTGTATTTCCTGCCGCAAGATTTATTTCTGCTTAGTCCGGGGTTGCGCTATCCCGAAGCCGTAAAAAAAATGGCGGAACAAATTTATCCCGAAAAATTTTAAGTTTTGTCGACGAAAAATCCCGCAAGAATTTTTTCCTGCGGGATTAAATTTTTTTGAGAAATTTTTATTTGACGGGCACGCAATGTTTGTCGTTAATGTCAGCAACTTTTTTCACGCGGCGGCGATATTTTTCAGCAGTCAGCGGCTCGGTCTTCATCCAGGTTTTGACAATTTCCATAGCAATAGCGGAGCCGATAATTTTTCCGCCAATGCAAAGGACGTTCGAGTCGGTATGTTCGCGAGAAAGTGCCGCGCAGAAAGGATCTTGACAAACCGCCGCATAAATTCCATAAATTTTGTTGGCGATAAGTGCGCTACCGTAGCCGACGCCGTCGACGAAAATGCCGCGTTCGCATTCGCCTTTAGCCACCGCCAAAGCCGCGGGATAAACGAAATCCGAAAGGTCGCAACCTTCCTCGTCGTAGGTGCCGAAGTCTTTAACTTCGTGTCCTTGCTCTTCGAGATACTTTTTAATTTGATTCTTGAGCGCGGTGCCGGCGTGGTCGTTAGCCATTGCAATTTTCATGGGAACTCCTCCTTAAAACTTTTTCTTGAATATTCTATGCAGACAAAAATTTTCCTTGCCAACAAAAAATATTTCGGCGCGATGAGTTTTATAAATAAAAATTTCTGTACCACGTCGCAAAATTTCTCAGTCCTGTGCGAAGAGAAGTTTTCGGGCGAAAATTAAAATCTTGTTCAAAGTCGCTTGTATCGGCAAAAGTTATCGGGACATCTCCGGCTTGCGCGGGAACTAATTTTTTGTGAGAATCAAAATTGTAATCGGCAGGCAAAATTTCGGCGCGGATAAGTTCCTCCTGCAAAATGTTCACGAAGTCGAGTAAATTGACGGGCTGACCATTTCCGATATTGTAGACTTTATGCGGCGCGGAATTTTCAGTGACAGGCGGGCGAACGACAACACGCGCAAGCCCCTCAACAATGTCATCAATGTAAGTAAAATCCCTGGCGCAATTTCCGAAATTGAAAATCTGAATATCTTCGCCGCGCAGAAGTTTATTTGTAAATTTGAAATACGCCATATCGGGACGCCCCGCCACGCCGTAGACCGTGAAAAATCGCAAGCCCGTCGCGGGAATTTTGTAAAGTTCGCTGTAGCAATGCGCTAAAAGCTCGTCGCTCTTTTTCGTCGCGGCGTAAAGACTGACCGGTTTGTCAACGCGATCTGCCGTCGAAAAGGGGATTTTTTTATTCCCGCCGTAAACAGAACTGGAACTCGCGTAAATCAAGTGGCGCAGATTTTTACAATGGCGGCAAGCCTCTAAAATGTTGAAAAATCCGATAATGTTGCTCTCGATATAGGCGGCGGGATTTTCAATGCTGTAACGAACGCCCGCTTGCGCCGCCAAATTTAAAACGTGAGTCGGTTGCGCAAGCTTAAAAATTTCGTCGATAAAATTTTTGTCGGCAATATCGCCGCGATAAAATTTCCATTCGCCCGAAAAATTTTCGACCGCCTTTTCAATCAACTTGAGCCGATAATTTTTCAAGCGCACGTCGTAATAATCGTTCAGATTGTCAACGCCGATTATTGTCGAAAATTCGCAATCTCGAATCAAACGCAAAATAAAATTCCCGCCGATAAAGCCCGCCGCGCCCGTAACGAGAATACTTTTTTCCATGAACATATTCCTCCAAAATCAATCGCTAAGTACTTCAATCAGCACTTTATGCGGCACGCAGGCAATAATTTCGCAGGGATTTTTAATCGCGCCGCGCCGAACGCAAATTTCATCGGGGCAATCAGCCTCAATCACTCGAATTGCCCCATTTTTTATTTCGACAATATTTTTCCCGCCGCCCGCCTTAACCGCAAAAGTTTTTTCTGTCGTCAAGTCGAGCTCGCGGACAATCACGCCGTCAACTTTCAGAACGGCAATTTTTTTATCCGAGTTTAAATTCATTGCAAACGGAGTTATCGAAAAAATTATCAACACGGCGATTAAAATTAAATCGTTGCGCGTCATCCAGTTGCCTCTTTCGGTTGCTCAAATTGGTGTGGTTATGGCGTTGCCAAAAATGCTTCCGTCAGAAATTTAAACGCTTTTAATCGCTCGATAGGCAAAACTTTATCACGCTGTGAAAAGTCAATGTCCATTGCTTCTGCCGCCGAAAAAAATTTTTCACCGAAAGTCCGCCTGTCCTCCAAGCCAAAAATTTTCAAGACATTTAAAAGGCGGTGAGATAAAGAAATTTCGTGGCGGTCGTCTTTGAACACGCGATTGATAAATGGTCGCCTGAATAAAATTGCAAATGCAATGGCATGAAACGAATTGGCAAAAATCAATGATGCGTTTTCAAATAACCAAATAAATTCCGCGGGACCAACCGTGAAGTGATTGTAATTTTCTATGTCCAGCAAATTTATTACGGACAATTCAAGTTCATCAGCAAGCGTTTTGACTTCTGGCGGCGGTAATTTTCGCAGATAATAAGTCAGAATAAATCCACGCTGATATTTTTCTTTAAACCACGCCGGCTTTTGCGCAACTTTTCTCCACTCATCTGGCTTAAGTAAAAAAATTGGATCGAGAACACTGAGCGGCCTCTTGCCTGTGACTTCTTCCACAATTTTAACCGTTAACTCTTCGCGAATGGAAAGGTGAGAAAATCCCGAAATGCCGCGCCGAAAAATTTCTTTAAGCTTTTCTGTCGGCTTGGTCGTGAACGGTCGAACGCTGACGGCGTAGGAAATTTTCTTTTCAGGCGGTACAAAATTTAAAAAATATTCCGTGGAAGGCGTGTTGGGATTCCAAATGTTATCAGAGCCGACGACAAAAAAATCGTACTCGTCGACAATATCTTCAAGATACGGAAAATCAAAGCGCGTCTTAATATGGAGATTTTCAAAGTCTTTGAACTTAGATTGACGAATTGCCTCGCGGAGAAGATAAAGTTTAGTGCGGTCGTTACTGCGCTTTGGAACCACAATTTGAAACAATTTATCATCGCCCGTTTCCGGCAAAAATTTGCAATCTCCACTCCAGAGCACCTCAACTTCGTCTGCAAATAATTTCAGCGTCCTGTGCAAGGCATACTTTTGCAAGAAGTTTCCATAGTTACTGTACCAATTCAAAGTAAACTGCGCGATTCGCATTTTTATTTCCTCCCGAAAAATTTTGTCTGCTCGCAAAAAATAAACCGAAGACACGCAATGAGCAGAAAAATTCGCGGGAGGATAAAGAAGATTAAATTACCCCCCACCCGAAGTTGTTACTTGATTCGGTTCGTTAAGTAATGCCTCCGATAAAAATTTAAAAGCCTTCGCCCGTTCGAGTGGCAAAACTTCGTCGCGGCGGGCAAAGTCGATTTTTAGCGGATCTGCGTGCATTTGTGTCCTGTCCTCCAGCCCGAAGAGTTTGAGCAATGTTTTTATTCTATTCGACATGGAAACGCCCAATTTGTCGTTTGAAATTTCGCGATTTATGAAAGGTCGCCTGAATAAAATTGAGAACGCAACGCCGTGAAAAGAATTCGTGAAAATCAGCGACGCCTGCGAGAACAGCCAAATAAATTCCGCGGGACCAACCGTGAAGTGATTGTAATTTCCTATGTCCAACAAATTTATTACGGGCAATTCAAGTTTATCAGCAAGCGTTTTGACTTCCGGCGGCGGCAATTTTCGCAGATAATAAGTCAGAATAAATCCGCGCTGATATTTTTCTTTAAACCACGCCGGCTTTTGCGCAACTGTGAGCCACTCCGACTCCGTCAACAAAAGCACAGGGTCGGGCAAAACAATCGGCGTCCGCCCTGTGAGGTCGCTGATAATTTTGACGGCAGCTTCTTCGCGCACGGAAAGATAATTAAAATCGGAAATGCCGCGCCGAAAAATTTCTTTTTTATCGTTGGGGATAGCGGGCGCACCGATACTCGCGGCATAGGAAAATTTCTTTTCACGCGGCACGAAACTCAAAAAACTGTACGGCGAATACCAACTAGGATTCCAAACCTGATCGGAGCCGACAACAAAAAAATCGTATTCGTCGGCGATGTCTTCAAAATACGGGAAATCAAAGCGCGTCTTAATGTAAAGATTTTCAAAGTCTTTGAACTTCGACTGGCGGACGGCTTCGCGAAGAGAAAATATTTTCTCTCCATCACGCCGCCCATTGAACATTACGCATTGCGCCACAGGTTTTTCGCCCGTTTCGGCAAAGTTTGTCCTTTTTGAATACCAAAGAACTTCCACAAAGTCCGCAAATTTTTTCAGCGTGTATTGCAACGCAAATTTCTGCAAAATGTTCCCGTAATTAAAATAGCCCGTCAAAGTCAGCTGGGCAATTCGCATTTTCTTCCCTCCTCAAAAAAAATTACTCTCCTTATTTTGGAGAGTATATCATAAAAACATTTTTTTCCATAGCCGGAAATTTTAAGCCAATCGCCAAACTTAGAAAAATTATGTTAAACCGAGCCGCTTGAGATTTTCGACGACGATTGATTCTGTTCGCGAAAAATTATTCTGCGCGATTGAGCCGGAAATTGCAAAGCCTTGCAAAATTTTTGCGGTTGGACAAGTCATTGAAATTGTCTGGTCGGTGCTCGAAAGACCGCTACCGCCGTGCGTGCAGAACGGGACAATTTTTTTCCCGCCGAAGTCGTAATTCTCAAGGAAAGTGTAAACAATTTGCGGCGCATCTCCGTACCAAATCGGATAGCCGACAAAAATTAAATCGTAGTTTGAAATGTCAACGCCGCCGACAAAAGGCGGACGAGCTTTGGTAGCTTTTTCGCGGCTCGCAACTTTTTTACATTCCTCGTAGCTGTCGGGATAAGGCGTCACGGGTTTAATCTCGAAAAGATTGCCGCCGGTTTTCTGAGCGATGATCTCCGCGACAATTTCTGTATTGCCCTTAGTGATGTTGCCGAGGCTGTATTCTTCGCCCGTGCGAGAAAAGTACACGACCAGAATTTTTTCGTTGGCGGCGGCGTGAACTTTTTTAATCGAAAACAAAAGCCCCGCCACGCCCGCGAGCTTGATAAAATTTCTGCGCGTCATGTCCATTTTAAAACCTCCCAAAAATTTTTTTCCGATTATAAAATTTCGAGCCTACTTCATGTAAATGATTTTTAAAAAAGTTTTTCAACGCACCAAAATTATTTCCTCAATGCGAGCACTGTCCGCTTCGCGCGTGCTTATGACGCCGGATTTTTCCATTGCTTCAATAACAATCAGCTGTCTTTGCTTGGCAAGATGAAAATCCACATAAGGCGAATAAAGACTCGGCGCGTTTGGAAGTCCGGCAAGCATGGCGCATTCGGCGATAGTCAAATCGGCGGGCTCCTTGCCGAAATAGCCCTGCGCCGCGTCGTAAATCCCGTAAAAATTCGAGCCGAAATAAATAACGTTCAGATAAATTTCCAGAATTTTATCTTTCTCAAATTCCCGTTCCATATTCATTGACAGGACGAGCTCCTCCGCCTTGCGCGTGAAAGTTTGGTCGCTTGTCAGGAAAAGATTTTTGACAGTCTGTTGAGTTATCGTTGAAGCTCCTTCTTGAATTTCGCCCGCCTCGACGTTCACCAAAACTGCGCGGGCAATTCCGAAAATATCAAAGCCCTTGTGCGTATAAAAGCGCGTATCCTCTACGGAAACGATTGCCTGATGCATAATGCGCGGAATTTTATCAAGCGTGGTGTAATGCGGAATAGTTTTAATCTTCTCGTCGACAGCGGGCTTTATCGAAGTCATTCTGCCCAGCTTATCGAGAAAGCCGGATTCATCTTCGCGGCGCGGAGTTGGTTGCTCATCTTTAACGGGAAAATTTTCAACCCGCGCAGATTCTTCGGCGGAAGTATCTTCGGAATATTTTCTAGGGTCAAAAGGGTGGCTGTTCTGTTCGTCGAAGAGTGTTTTTATTTCGGGCTCGTTGCCCGTTTGGATATTATCCTCCTCGGAAAAATTTTCTGCGAAAACTCCGAAATAATCTGCGGGCTCTTCGGTTTTCATTACCAGCGTCACCGCGAACGAAATAAAAAATGTCAAAGTCATTGCGACGACGAACTTTATAACTTTAAAAATAACTTTGAACGAACGCCGTTGCTTTGGCGCATTATTTTTATCCAAAAAAAAATTACTCCCCTCAAAAAATTTCATTGCGGGAAGTATATCATAAAAAAATTTTTTTCCATAGCCCGAAATTTACTTTGCTATTTTTGGAAAGGTTTTCATGGGCAAGCCGCAAACCCTAATCCATTCAATGAAGGCGTTCGACTTCCAATTTAACGGGTTCTCGATAAAAATATCTGTCAGACTAAAATGCGCGGCAAAATTCTTAAAGACGGAGGTTTTCGCTTCTAATTCAAAGGTTAAGGAAGAAAAAGTTTCGGTGCAGACGAATTTTCCCTTGGCGGCAGGTTGAAGGAGATAAATCCCGCAGTTCGGGAAATTTTTGTAGAAATATTCGCCCAAAAATTTTTGATTGTCGTCGGCAAGGGGCGAAGTTACGATTAAAATATTTCGCTTAAAATTTTTGCGGATATGCGCGGCGATTTCGTTAATCGCACTGAATGAATCGCCGCTTAAATCCTTATCGATAAAAATATCGGTGATATTGAACTTCGCGGCAAAATCGGTAAAGGCGTCGGGCTCCGCTCCCGGCTCGAAGTCAAGGGAAGAAAAAGTTTCGGTGCAGATAAATTTTCCCTCGGCGGCAGGTTGAAGGAGATAAATCCCGCAGTTCGGATAATTTCGCTCCAAGTCGGCGATTAAAGATTTTTTCGCGGCGGCGTCGGTAGTCGAAGTTGCGACTAAAATATTTCGCTTAAAATTTTTGCGGATATATTTGGCGATTCCGTTAATCGCAGCAGTCGAATCAAATTTAAAATCCTTATCGATAAAAATATCGGTGATATTGAACTTCGCGGCAAAATCGGTAAAGGCGTCGGGCTCCGCTCCCGGCTCGAAGTCAAGGGAAGAAAAAGTTTCGGTGCAGATAAATTTTCCCTCGGCGGCAGGTTGAAGGAGATAAATCCCGCAGTTCGGATAATTTCGCTCCAAGTCGGCGATTAAAGATTTTTTCGCGGCGGCGTCGGTAGTCGAAGTTGCGACTAAAATATTTCGCTTAAAATTCTTGCGAATCTGCGCGGCGATTTCACGATAATTTTTTTGGAAAGAAGTTGAGTTTTGCTTCTTGACCTTTTTGCGAATCGCTTCGTCCTCTTGATAGTAATATTTTTCCATGACGGCGAATTTATCGGCAGTCTTGGCGAAGTCTGCGAAGAAACTTTCACGTCGCGGATCCATATTATCGGCGATTATAGAACTGGGATTATATGATGTTGCTTTACCAAATGAAACTGGTCGGCTATTTAATTTTATGCCCTCGAAAAAATCTTTGCCCTTCGGCGTGTGAATGAAAACCAAAGATACGCCACGAAAGTCAAACATTTTCGGCGCGAAATTTTTAACTCCCCATGCGTCGCCCATAGTCAAATCGCTTTTGCCGTAAGGAATTTTAAATTTGCAGTTATGACAAGACGGTCGCGAGATTATTTCATTCAAAAAAAGTCTTCCGTAAAGATTATCCTTGAGTTTGCGAATATAATGCCCGCGATTGAAATAATTTACTTCAAATACAGTTCCCCAGCCGCTACGCTTGCTACGGAAGTTGACGTGAGCAATCTCATTCCTGCTGTCGAGTTCGCCGATATAACTTTCCCAGAGTGCGGGCGAGGGCGTGCCGTGACAGAGTATATCAACCGTCAAAAGATTTTCGTGATCGCCGCCGAGGAAATGTTTCAAGCCGGCGCATTGGCAAGGCGTGCCGCTGAATAAAACTTTTTGGTATTTAAGCGCGTCTTTAACTTGCCGATAAACGTCGCCGATTCTGCTTTGAACATATTTGCTCCCGCGCAGATTTTCCAGTTCGTCGAAAGTGCGGGCTTTAGTGTGGAGGACGTGCCAATTTCTATTGAAGCCCGCGCCGAAAACGACTCCGCCGCTGTTCAAAATAATTTCGCTTAAAGCCGTGAAAACTCCGCCCGACGAGCTGTGGCGGAGAATTTTATTATCGGGATGAATCGCTACAAAAGTTGTAGGGAAAGCGGTAATTTCTTTTTTCTTAAAGTTCAGCGCGGGACAAGTCTTGTCGCAACGCCCGCATTTTATGCAAAGGTCGAGATTAATTTTCGGATAAACAAATCCTTCGGCGTCGCGAGTCATGGTAATTGCGTTTTTCGGGCAAATGTTCGCGCAAGCCTCGCAACCGCTACAATCGGCGCGATTTGCGGCAATCATCTCCTCAATCTTCATAAGTAGCCCTCCTAAATTTTTTCATGCTACAAAAGTTCCAAAAAAATCTACCACAAAAAGTATAGCATAAAAAAATTTTTTTCAAAGCCCAAAATTTAGCGTTGTCCGCCGAGATAATCGCGCAATTTATCGCCGAGCAAATTGAATGTCGCAACCGTTATGAAAATCGCCGTGCCGGGCGCGAGAATTACCCAGGGCGCAGTTTGGAGCATTGAGCGACCGTTATTCATCATTGCGCCCCATTCGGCAGTTGGAGGCATTGCGCCCAAGCCCAAGAACGATAAGCCCGCCAATTCCATTATGATTGTCCCGATATCCAAAGCCGCCGTCACGAGCACGGGTCCGGCAATATTCGGCATGACGTGCGCAAATAAAATTTTTGTCGAACTTGAGCCTGCCATTTTCGCCGCGTTGAGGTAAGGCATTGAACGAATTGATAAAACTAAGCCGCGTGAAATTCTCGCGTATTTCGGCCAGCCGATTATCGCCAAAGCCGCCGCCGCGTTCAGCAAGCCGCCGCCCAATGCGCCCGCCGCCGCGATTGCGAAAACCATTTGCGGAAACGCCAAAAAAATATCCGATATGCGCATTAAGAAAACGTCGAGCCGCCCGCCGCTATAGCCGCAAATTGCTCCGATTAAACTTCCAAAGCTTGAAATTGTCGCCAAAAGTAAAAGCGAGGCGCATAAAGTTGTTTGCGAGCCGACGATAACCCGCGACAAAACGTCACGTCCATAACGATCGGTGCCCAAAAAATTTACCGAGTTCGGCGGAGAGAGTGCTCCTTCTAAATCTTGCGCGTAAGGGTCGAACGGCGTTAAAAAATCCGCGAAGATCGCAATAAAAATCAAAAGTCCCGCCGCCGCGAAATATGGAATTAATTTTTTCATGACATTTCACCATAACGAACACGCGGGTCAAGCCAATGATAAAGCAAATCCGCCGCGAGATTCATAAGCACATAAATTATCGCCATCCACACGACGTAAGCTTGAATCAGCGGATAATCGCGCATTAAAATTGCGTCGACCGCCATTTTCCCGACGCCGTCCCACATAAAAATTGTTTCAACAATCGCCGTGCCGCCCAGGAGCGAACCCATTGACAGCGCGAGCAAAGTTATAATCATAATCAGCGTTGAGCGCAGGACGCTTTTTGTTAAAATCGTGAATTCGTCGACGCCGCGACTCCTTGCGCCCGTCACGTATGGTTTATCGAGTTCCTCAAGGACGACTGCGCGAATTTGCCGCGTGTACTTCGCGCCCATTGCGATTGTCAAAGTCAGCGCGGGCATAATCACGCTTGAAAGATTTTCCGCGCCGCTCATTATCGGCAGGAGATTTAATTTCAGCGCGAGGAAGTAAATTAGCAACAGTCCGGCAAAAAAGTTCGGCATGGAATTTCCGACGAAACTCAAGCCGCGAATCAGATAATCAAGCGGGCGATTTTGATTCACAGCGGATAAAATTCCCAGCGGCGTCGCGACAAAAATTGTCAGCAGGATTGAGACCAGCATTAGTTCAATCGTCGCGGGGAGTTTATCGACGAAAGTTTCAAAAACCAATTTTCCGCTGATAAACGATCGCCCCATATCGCCCGATAAAACTCCGCCGAGCCACCGCCCGTATTGAATCAAAAACGATTGGTCCAGTCCGAGTTCGGCGCGTTTGGCGGCTTTAATTTCCTCCGAGACGCTACCTGATTGTTCGTAAATTATATCGACCGCATCTGTTGCTGCGAATTGCATCATGCCGAAAGTCAAAAAAGTTATCCCGAACAAAATCGGCACAAGTTGAATCAGCCGCGATAAAAAATATTTCTTCATGACGTTCTCCCAAAAATTTTTTCCCGCGCAGATTGTAGCTTAGCTTGCAAAAAAAAATAAGCCCCTTGCGGGGATTAAAAATTTTTATGAGCGATTTATTTTTTTTCCAAATCAAGCGCGTCGGCTTCGATTGCTTTATCAATCTCGGCTTCCTTGTACGCTTCGAGCTTTTTATCTTTCTGCAAGACAGCGTCGCCTTTGGATTGCGGCTTTTCAATCGGGAAGGTGATAATTTTCAAAGCCTGAATTGTTTTCCACGCGCCCGCCTCCAAAAGCGAGGCATCGCGCAGGTCGCTTTCATTGGCGCATTTATGCCATTTGCCTTCGTTGTCTTGGAAATACATTTCAAATTCCAGGCGGAAATGTTTTTCGTCAGCGTATTTGATATGAAATTTGCCCGCGCTGTACTTGAGTCCGCGTTCTTCGTATTTTCTGATTGTATCGTCAAGGCGCGGCGAGACAACCTCGGAAATTTTTTCGAGCGTCATATCGGGGCGGAGCAGATTAACGAAGAAATCTTTAGCCGCCTCGATTAAATCGGTGACCATTTCAATTTTATTTTCCAATGCCATTTAAATTCACCTCGCTCTAAGCTCAATTTCTTTTTCGTGGCGTTCGGCAACGGTTTTATCCGTCTGAAAGTCTTTGGAGCTGGATTTTTCAATCGGGAAGGTGATAACTTTCAAAGCCTGAATTGTTTTCCATGTGCCCGCCTCCAAAAGCGTGACATCGCGCAGGTCGCTTTCATTGGCGCATTTATGCCATTTGCCTTCGTCGTCTTGAAAATACATTTCAAATTCCAGACGGAAATGTTTTTCGTCAGCGTATTTTATGTGGAATTTGCCCGCGCTGTACTTGAGTCCGCGTTCTTCGTATTTTCTGATTGTATCGTCAAGGCGCGGCGAGACAACCTCGGAAATTTTTTCAAGTGTCATATCGGGGCGGAGCAGGTCGACGAAAAAATTTTTAGTCATCTCGATTAAATCGGTGACCATTTCAATTTTATTTTCCAATGCCATTTCAATTTACCTCACTCAAACGCTGAGTTCAAGTTCTTTTTCGTAGCGTTCGGTAACATCGCGCTCTTTGGCAGTCAAACCTTCTTTAGCCCAGGCGGGAACTTCGGATTCGTCAATTTCGCGGACGGTAGTTTTCTCAACCCATTTGCCGTTCTCTTTGTAATAAAGTCTGTGGACGAGGCGCATGACGTTGCCTTCCACACTAGAAAAGAGTTTTGCCGCGTAATCGACAATGCCCGTTTCTTTGAGCGCACTTTGGAGTTTCGGCAGGAATTCTTTCAGCCAGCCCTCAATCTCCTGCCAATTCGTCACGACCAACACGCCGCCTACTATGGCTCCCAATCCTATCAAAAGCGGAATCATTTTTTAATCAACCTCCTGTTTTGAAAGTTCGCACATATTTTAAACGAAAATTCGTTTTCAAGCAAGTTATTCTTCAAGCGGATCTGCGCCGTATTTATTCCAACCGACTTGTCCCCGTGCGCAGAAAAGATAAATCGAAAAAAGCATACCTATCACCGGCACAAACGCCAAGAGAACGCCCCAGCCGCTTTTGCCTAAATCGTGCGCACGGCGAATCATTAACATAACATTTCCGGTGCCCGCGATGAGTGCCCAAATTCCCGTTATCGCGTTGACTAAAAATCCTGTCGGGTCGCCCGTCAGAAATGTTGCCATTGACGAAGTTACAAACGTCGCAAGCCCTGCCGTTAAAGCCAAAAGGAGCATGTATTTGAGATAGCTCAAGCGATTGAGTCTGCCTTCCGTCTTGAAAATTTCTTTGAACAAATCCACGAAAAATTTCCCCTCCTTATTTGCTGTAAGTCCAGCCGCCCGAATATACATTCGGAGCCATGCTCATGTATTTGCTGTAGAGTTCAGCCGAATTATTTTCCATGCCCGGCGATTCAACTTGCATGACGTTGTTGCTGTCGGCATAAATCGTGAAAGTTTTTGTCGCGTCGTTGCCGTCAAAATAGGACAAAGTTACTCTGTTGGTTCCCGCCTTGCGTGAAATGGAAAAAGTTTCTCCCGTGGAAGATTTTTTGTAAGTCGAAGTGAAATTTGCGGCGTTCATTTGACTTTCCATTTGCGCCATAAGGTCGTTCCAACCTTTAACGTCGGATTCTTTTATGTTGTATTCCTTTGCGCCGCCCGCGAGATTGGAAATTTGCGCAAATAAATTGTATTCGGAGGCAATCGCTCTGTTTGGATCTTGACTTTGCGTGATTGTGGTAAACGTGAGCTTTATATCTCTGAGAATTTCTTGCCAATCCAAAGGTCTTGCCGCGGGACTTGGAATTAAAATACCTGCAGTCGAATTTTCGGAGGCGGAAGAATTTGTGTCGGAACCGCCGCTACTTGAACTGTCGGAATTGCCGTTGCCGAGTTCATAATTAATATTTGTCATTGAATCGCCGGAACTGCCGAAAAGATTTTTTAGCGAATCAAGGAAGCCGAAATTTATAGCGATGCCATAAAGTAAGGTTGCGACGAAACCGAGCAACAAAGCGTATTCGAGAAGACCTTGACCTTTTTGCGGAAGAATTTTTTGGAGAAATTTATCGAGAGTTTTCATAAGGAATTCTCCTTAAAATTTTTCAGAGCGATTTAGATTTTTCTGTTGCCGCGAGTACCGCTTCGATTAATGAACTTCTCACGCCGCCGCGCTCCAAAATTCGGACGCCTTCAATCGTCGTGCCGCCGGGACTTGTGACTTTGTCGCGAAGAACGTCGGGATGTTCGCCGGAGTCTAAAACCATTTTTGCCGCGCCCAAAAGTGTTTGCGCCGCAAGCTCAATCGCCTGTGCTCTTGGAAGTCCCGCCGCAACTCCGCCGTCCGAGAGTGCGTCAATCATAAGGAACGCATAAGCCGGACCCGAACCGCTCAAGCCCGTGACTGCGTCCATTAATTTTTCTTCAACCTCAACGGCGCGTCCCAACGTCGACCAAAATTTTTTAATTGTCTCGCCGTCCTGCGCGGCATTTTTATTTAAAGTGTAAGCCGTCATGCTTTCCCCGACCGAAACTGCGACGTTCGGCATGATTCGCACGATTTTATTTTCGGGAAAAAATTTTTCGACGTTCGCGAGTTTCAAGCCCGCGACCGTGTAAGTTATCAGTGTCGACGCGGGAATTTTATTTTGCAACGTGGCAAAAGTTTCGGCGGCGTCCTTAGGCTTGACGGCGACAATCAGCAAATCAACTTTGTCGAGAAAATTTGCCTCTGTCGCGGCGTTGACGCCGTAGCGGGTGGAAAGTTCTTCGCAACGCGCCGTTCTGATTTCCGAAATAAAAATATCGTTCGGGGCAAAAATTTTCCCGCATATGCCGCGAACGATTGATTCGGCGAGCGCACCGCCGCCGATAAAGCCGACCTTATTCATTTTTTTACCTCCACGTCAACAATTTCTATACTTTCGAGCAAACTTGCCACCTGCCCGCGTATTGCCGCCAGATAAATTTTATACAATTCTTTTTGTTCGGCGAGTTCTTCTTCCGTCAAGCCGATTGTGCGTTTTTTGCGCGCCAATTCGTTGATTCGAGCCAAAAGTTCAGGCGTTATCATTTTCTATATCCCCTCCGCGCAGAAAAATTTTTGTGCAAGTATATCACCTGTGAAAAATTTTGTCACTTGAAATAAAAAAACGCCGCGCATTTGCGACGCCGGAGTTTATTTTTTATTTGTCGCCTGATTGAGCCACTCTTTTAAATAATCGCCGACAACTTTTGTGACTTGCGATTCGCGGATTGTTCTTGCCAGGCTGAATAATTTTAATCCGCCGTTGAAGATGTATTTGCCGATAAGCTCGCCGATTTTGTCCGCGATCATTCGCGCAACGACGAACAAGATTATTGAAACTTTAATTCCCAAAACTGTTATGGCGATACCGCCGAATAGCGGCAGGAGGAAAATCATTGCGAGTTTTATCAGCAGGAAGGAAAATGCCACGCTGACTGTCGCCCTTGCCAAGCGGATAAACAGCGGAGCTTTTTGGCGGATTGATTTTCTCAAGTCGTTAAAGGCTAGTTTCGGGTGGCGAATTGCCCGCATTATGAACGCCGCCGCCCGTTTGGCGTAAAACGTGAAAAATTCGCCGACCTTCTGAATTATTTTATTTATATCTGTCGGGATACTCGTCACCGTTGCGATTATCATTTGCGGGTTAAAATCTGTGACGAAGCCGCGCAGGGAGTTAAACGCCGTGCCGAAAATCGCGGGCGGTTTGCTCATGTTCGCGACGGCGTCGGGTATCGGCAACGCCGGAATAAACGCCATTAAAACGTAAAGCACAATCGCCAACACGCGCCCCATTGCCATGCCCAAAAAATATTTTATGACAGCTCTGGGATTTCGTTTGAACGCGGCGGGGAAACTCCGAATTCTGCGCGGAACTTTTTTCTTGACCTTTTCTAATTTTTTTTCCTTATGCGCGGGAGTTTTTTTATCGTCGGTTATCGGAGTTTCCGGCTCGATTGCGGCGCGGGATTCTTCTTTAACAATTTCGTGTTCGCTTTCGTGTTCGAGCGAGTGCGACAGCCTTATCATTCTCTGGAAGGCGTCGGCAATACTTTGTTCCTGTTGCTTTTGCCGTTCTTCGACCTGCTTATCAAAGGAGCGCGTCACGTGAATCATTTTCTCGAAGGCATTTCTCAAATCGTTTGATTTGGTTGTCTGCATCATTTTTTGAAGTGCCCGCTCCAAATCGGATTTCTTTGTCGTCTGCATCATTTTCCGAAGATTTTCTTGCAATTCGTGTTGTTTCTTTTCTCTTTCATTCACCCTGCCGCCTCCTTCTCGAAAATTTTATTTTGATATTTCGTTGCGCGAAGATTTTTCCTGCCGAGCGATTAAAAAGTTTTTAGCACTTCGTACTTTGTATTTCGTTGCGCGGGAATTTTCCCTGCCTTGCGGATTAAATCCGTCATTTTGCGCGTCGACATTTCAAAAGAAGTTCCCGCCGCCCGCACGACGTTTTCTTCCAACATAATTGAGCCGAGATCGTCCGCGCCGAAAGCTTGCGTCAACTGCCCGATTTTTTCGCCCTGCGTGACCCACGAGCCTTGAATATGTTCGATATTATCCAGAAAAATTCTTGTCATGGAAAGGGTTTTCATGTAATCGTGCGCAGAAACTTTTTCGCCGCCGAGCGCGGTATTTTTCGGCTGATAAGTCCACGTGATAAAAGCACGGAAGCCGCCGGTTTCGTCCTGCAGGTTGCGAATTTTTTCCATGTGTTCAAGCCGCTGATTCAAAGTCTCGCCGAAGCCGATAACCATAGTTGCCGTTGACTTCATGCCGATTGAATGCGCGAGCCGCATGACGTTCAGCCAATCGTCAGTCATGATTTTTTTCGGGCTGATTTTTTTCCTGATTTCGTCAACCAAAATTTCCGCGCCGCCGCCGGGCAAGCTGTCCAAACCCGCCGCTTGAAGTCGCTTTAAAGTTTCAAGAATGGAAAGACCCGCGCAGGTTGCAAAGTGTTGAATTTCCGTCGCCGTGAACGAGTGAATTGTTATATCAAAATTCTTTTTAATGAGGCGCAACATTTCTTCGTAGTAATTCAAATCCAAATCGGGATGGAGTCCGCCCTGAATCATTAATTGCGTACCACCCGCCGCGACGGTCTCGCGAACTTTCTGCAAAATTTCTTCATGCGTCAGAAGATACGCGCCGCGCTGATTTTTTCGGCGGAAGAACGCGCAAAATTTGCACTCGTTCTTACAAATGTTCGTGTAATTTATATTTCGGTCGATAATAAAAGTTGTCACGTTGCCGAATTTTTTTTTGCGAATTGCGTCGGCTTGCTTGCCTAGTTCCAATAAATCTCCGTCGCGAAAAAGTTTTAACGCCTCGCCGCTTGCCAATCTCAATTCAAAATCGCCTCCGCTCCGATAAAAAATCTTTGGCGAAAAATTTTCGGGAAGGTTGAAATTTTTCCTGCGCCTTGTAAAAATTTTTGGGAGGAATTAAAATTGTAAAAACTTTTTTTATTTTAAGGAGATGCGGTTATGAATAAACCTACCAAAGAAAATATTTCGGACGTTATGAATGGTTTTGAAAAATTTTTTGTGCACATAGTTAAAACGCAAAATTTTGACCTTAAAGAGTTTGCAAACTTCATGGAGCCGATTTTCAAGTCAGCGGGTTATCGCGACGAGAAAATTCTGGAAAGCGGCAATATACTAATTTTAACAGAGATTGGTGCCGGTGATTTTATCGTAGCGACAAGCACAATCCGCGAAATTCGTCGTCTTTATCCCACCGCGTATATAACTCTGGTCGTTCACCCGCGAGCTTTTGTACTTGCCGAATGCTGTCCTTATGTCAACGAATTAATTTTAAATCCTCAAAAACATTCGAGTTACAATCTCCTTGAATTTTATAAATTTAATTTGGAAGTTGTTCCAAAACTTCTTGAGCAACGCTTTGATATTTGTTTTGCACTTTCAATTCATCCGCATACACCGCTTTTAATGTATATGAGCGGCGCAAAAAATCGCATAATCTCAATCGAAGAAGAAAATTTGGAATTGTTTAATCAGAGCTATGGCCTAACGCAATATCTCATGCACCTATCGACGCATATTTTTCCTTACAACACTTACGGCTATCACAGAGTGGACAGATTTCTTTCACTCTTGGAAAATATGTTGCATTTGCCGATAACGAATCGCAAGCTCGAAACTTGGTACACGCCCGCCGATGTCGGTGTCGCCGCGTCGCTTTTGCGAGGAGCCGAGGGAAAGCTTTACTCTTTGGGTATGGGCGGCACTAGTATGCAAAACCACTATCCGCCCGAAAAATATGCTCAGCTTCTCGAAAGGATTCTTGCTGAAGAACCGACAGCGATTTTTGTAATTTTGGGCGGTGGTAAAGACGATTTAAAGTCTGCGGCAATTATTAAAGCTGTTGCTCCTGAAATTTACGCCAATAACATTATCGACTTGACAAATAAAATCGACTATCGTCAAAGTGCGGCGGTTTTGGCTCGTTGTCAAATGCACATCGGCAACGACACGGGAACGATGCACCTCGCCTCCGCGACAAATTGTCCGGCATTGGAACCGATATGTTTCCCTGCCGATTTACCCATGCGCAATACCGATTGCCCGAAACGTTGGTATCCTTACGGCGTTCCGAGCATCATCGTTCAACCGAAAAAAGCTTTGACCGAATGTAAAGCATCGCCCGGCTATCGCGGTTGCGTGATGAAAATTCCGCATTGCATAACGCAAATTGAGCCGGCAACGCTTTTAAAAGGTTTTCATTTGTTGAAGACGCGCATTGCGAAAAAAATTAACAAGCCGCTCTACATTTCCTAAAAAATTTTTTGGGAAAATAAAGGCGGAATTAAGAGGATGGCGTAATAAAAGG
>CAMNEX010000012.1 GCA_946536825.1 uncultured Selenomonadales bacterium
CGATTTCTCCGACCGACGCCGCGTGTACCCATATGCAATTTTTTTTCGCCACGGGGTCGAGTGCGCCTTTAGGGAAAAAGCCTAAACTCTGTTTGATTCGCTCGACAAAGCCGCGCTCGCGTATTGAACGAATCATGAACACGGGAATAATTAGAATCACGACGAGTATCGCCGCAAGGTTGTAAAGTAATTGCAAGGAACGCGCTCCTTTATAAAAAAATTTCATTGATTATAACATACGCCAGAAAAATTTCATATAAAAAAATCCTATTGTATTGGGCGGCAGGAAAAATTTTTTATTGCAAGAATCAAGCCGAATAAAGGAGGTTAAATAAATGTTGACAATAATCACGAAGGACGGAAGTTTGGCAGAAGTTGAAGGCGCGGAGGCTTTGCACTCTTTGAGGCATACGGCGTCGCATATTATGGCGCAAGCGATAAAACATCTTTACGGCGGCACGGACGGCAAAGGCGTTCAGCTGGCGATAGGACCCGCGATTGAAACGGGTTTTTATTACGACATCGACACCGAGAAAAAAATCACCGAGGAAGACCTCGCCGACATAGAACGCGAAATGAAAAATATCGTCAAGCAAAATCTCAAGCTTGAACGCAGCGTCCTTAGTCGAGCCGACGCGCTGAAAAAATTTGCGGACGAAGGCGAAACTTATAAAGTTGAATTGATAGAGGCTTTGCCCGAAGACGCGGAAATTTCTCTGTTTACGCAGGGCGATTTTACCGACCTTTGCGCGGGACCGCACGTTCAATCAACCGGCAAAGTCAAGGCGTTCAAACTCATGAGCATTGCGGGCGCGTATTGGCGCGGCGACGAACATAATAAAATGCTTCAGAGGATTTACGGCACGGCTTTTGAAACTAAAGACGAATTAAAAGATTATCTGCACATGCTTGAGGAGGCGGCGCGGCGAGATCATCGCAAGCTCGGCAAGGAATTGGATTTGTTCAGCCTGCATGACGAAGGTCCCGGCTTTCCTTTCTTCCACCCCAACGGCATGATTATTCAAAATGAATTGTTAAATTATTGGCGCGAAGTTCACCGCCGCTACGGCTATCACGAAATTAAAACGCCGATAATTTTAAATCGCAAGCTTTGGGAAACTTCGGGGCATTGGGATCATTACAAAGAAAATATGTATTTCACGAAGATTGACGAGGAAGATTACGCCGTCAAGCCCATGAATTGTCCCGGCAGTATGTTGGTTTACAATACGCACGTTCACAGCTATCGCGATTTGCCGTTGCGTTTGGCGGAGTTGGGACTTGTTCACCGCCACGAAAAAAGCGGCGTCCTTCACGGCTTGTTCAGAGTTCGCAACTTCACGCAGGACGACGCACATATTTACATGACGCCCGCGCAGGTTGAATCGGAAATTCAAAAGACGATTGATTTATTTGACGAAGTTTATAAAACGTTCGGGCTGACTTACAAGGCGGAACTTTCGACGCGCCCCGAAAATTCAATGGGCGACGACGCGACTTGGGAATTGGCGACAAATGCACTGCAAAAAGCTTTGGAACATCGCGGGCTTGATTACGTCGTCAACGAGGGCGACGGAGCTTTTTACGGTCCGAAAATCGATTTCCATTTAAAAGATTCAATCGGCAGAACGTGGCAATGCGGCACGATTCAGCTTGACATGCTCCTTCCTGAAAAATTCGATTTGAATTACATTGGCGAGGACGGAGAAAAGCACCGCCCGATTATGGTTCACCGTGTTGTTTACGGTAGCATTGAGCGGTTTATCGGAATTCTTATCGAAAATTACGCGGGCGCGTTCCCCGTGTGGCTGGCTCCCGTTCAGATAAAACTTTTGCCGATAACCGACGCGCATTTTGCCTACGCCAAGGAACTCGGAGAGAAATTTTTCAATCTCAACCTCCGCGCAGAAATTGACGACCGCAACGAGAAAATCAATAAAAAAATCCGCGACAGTCAAGTCCGGAAAATTCCCTACACTATTGTTATCGGCGACAAGGAAGTTGAGACAGGCATTTTGCCGATTAGAAAATACAGCGTCAAGGATAGCGTTTCAATGAGCGTCGACGATTTTATTTCCTACGTTGAGGAAAAAATTTCGGCTCGCGCACAAGATTTTTAAAAATAATTTTTTCCAACAAAAAAGGCGGCGGGATAAATTCTCGCCGCTTTTTATTTTATTCTTCTTCGATTTCCGCGCAGTCAACAGCACCTGTCCAATCGTTGATGCCGCCCATTTCATAAACATTTGTGTAACCCTTCTCGACTAAAGCCTTTGCAGTTTTCCGCGCCCGATTTCCATTTCCGCAATAAGTTATAACCGGCGCGTGTTTGTCGGGAATTTTTGAGAAATTTTCTGCAAGGACGTCCTCCAACGGAACGAAAACGGCTCCGGCAATATGCTCCTTGTCGTAGTCTTTTTGGAAACGAACATCAAGCAAAATCGCGTTCGGATTCAATTCCATAATTTCCTTTGCCGCCTCTTGGCTTATGTGTTCGTAACCTTGACCGATTTCTTCGCCTTCAAATTTGCCCGTCCAATCGACTATCCCGCCGAATTCATAAACTTTTGTATAACCCATTTGATGAAGAATTTCTGCTGCCTCTTCTGCGCGGATACCAGTCCAGCAATAAATAAGAATCGGCTTACTTCTGTCGGGTAATGCCATGAAATTTTTCTTGCGCAATTCGCTGAGCGGCAACCATTTGGCACTGGCAATGTGTCTGCTTTCGTACTCTTGAGCCGTCCGAACGTCCAAAATAATCGCGTCGGGATTGACGGCTATAAGTTGCTTTGCCTCGTCTTGGTTTATGTGTTTATAAACCGCTTGTTCAGTGCAACCTGCGCACAACATGACGATTAAAAGCCATAATGCCGCGTGTAAAAATTTTTTCAAGGTAATCGCCTCCCTTTTATTTGGGGTCTTCACCTTCGCCAGTGCCTTCGGTTTCGCCCGTCCAATCGACTATCCCGCCGAATTCATAAACATTTCTGTAGCCATTTTTGACCAAAATATCAGCTGAATCCTGCGCCCGACGCCCCGTCCAACAGTAAACCAAAATTTTGGCGTTCTTATCGGGAAGTTTGGAGAAATCGTTGTTACGCAAATCTTCTATCGGAAGCAGGACAGCGTTGACGATATGTTTTTTCTCGTACTCTTGAATTGTCCGGACGTCAAGGACAATAACATTCGGGTCGGACTCCATCATTTCCTTTGCCTGATTGGGCGTCAAATGCTTGTAAGTCAAAGTTTCGCCGCAACCCGTGCACAGCGCAAACATTAAAATCGTCAGTACAGCGAATAAAAACTTCTTCAAAACTATCAGCTCCTTATTTTAAAACTTCCGTCAATGTTTCAATCATTTTTGGAATATCGAGCGGCTTGGCAATGTGGCTGTCCATGCCCGCTTCCTTAGCCGCTTGAATATCTTCCGTGAAAGCGTTCGCCGTCATTGCGATAATCGGAATTTGCGCGAGCTTTGGATTTTTCAGTTCGCGAATTTTTTTCGTTGCCTCGTAGCCGTTCATGACAGGCATTTGAACATCCATTAAAATTGCATCGTAATCGCCGGGCTTGGATTTTGCAACTTTTTCATAAGCAACTTTGCCGTTCTCCGCCGTATCCAAACCAAAACCGAATTCCGAGAGAATCAGCGACGCAATTTCGCGGTTGACTTCGTTATCCTCAACCAAAAGGAGTTTAATTTTGCTGAAGTCAATTTCTTTATCCTCGGTCTGCTGTTCGACCTCGACTTCTTCGGGCTCGTCGACAATCGGGAAATCGACTTTGACAATAAATTCCGTGCCCTTGCCGAGTTCGGTTTCAACGTCGATTGTGCCGCCCATAAGTTCGACAATGCTTTTGGTAATGGACATGCCCAGCCCCGTCCCCTGAATATTGCTGACAGTGCGGTCGCGTTCATAAGCCGCGAAAACTTTTTTGGCAAATTCGGGCGTCATGCCCATGCCCGAATCCTTAACGCGCAATTCGTAGGAGCCTTTTTCTTCGTTGCCGCCGACTTGCGTCAAAGTCACGGTGACCGAGCCGCCTTCGGGCGTGAACTTGTAAGCATTGCTGATAAGATTTAAAAGGACGCGATTAAGGCGCGGCGTGTCGCACATAACGATTTTATTCAAAACGTTTTGGGCAGTGACGGCGAATTTCAAGCCTTTAGTTTCCATTTGCGTAGCGAATAAGTCTTTAACTTCGCCCAAGGCTTTGACGATATTTGCCTTTTGCGGATCGAGTTCCATTTTGCCGCTTTCAATCCTGCTCATGTCGAGAATATCATTAATCAGCGCGAGCAAATGATTGTTCGACGCCTCGATTTTGTCAAGATATTCTTTAGTTTTCGGTGGCAGTCCCGGCTCCTTTTTAATCAAATTTGTGTAGCCGATAATCGCGTTCATTGGCGTCCTGATATCGTGGCTCATGTTCGATAAAAATGTTGACTTCGCCTTGTTGCTACGCTCCGCCTGGACTTTTTGCACTTCCATATTTTTTTCGCGCTTCATCATCAAATTGTAAATATTGAACATGATAAACAGCGAAATCATTACCAAAATCATTTGCATAAAATTATGGCGCGTCAAAGATTTGCTGACAATGTCCATTTGATTTTGAAGATAAAATTCGGAGTCGGCTTTCTCGGTATCGGTCGGCGGCACGCCGTGTTCGTTAAGTTCTTCGGTATAATATTCGCTTAAATTTCCCAGAACCGTTTGCGCGGCGTCGTTTGTCGCCTCGCGCACCCAAAGCATTGACGTAAAGAAAATCAGAAACAACAACGCAATCCAAGAAATTGTAGACTTCCCGAAACGCCGCTGTTCATTGTCGCGTTGGAAAATGTAGCGGAAAAATACAAAGCCCAAAATGCTCCAACAAATCAGAATCAGATAGCTTTCGGTTGTCATTGCGCTGACAGTCCAGACGTTCGGCACCATGAAATACAGGAAGAAAATCAGCGACACGACGCAACCTATTGCGCCGGTGATTTGCGGAAGACTTTTATTCATTTGCCGCGCCGTGATAATCGTGACAAGCGAAGTGTAAGTATAATCGATTGTCGCGCCGATTGTGTTCACGTCGATAATCCACGCGATAGCCGTCCGTCCGAGGAAAGGTATCGGCAACGAAAGGAGCATTATAAAAAATACGGCGTTCATTGGCGTGCGATTTTTATTGAGCTTGCCGAACCATTCGGGCAATAAATCGTCACGAGTCAGCGCGTAAATCAGTCGGCTTGCCGCGATATAATTTCCGACAAGCCCCGTTATGACGCCCGCGCAGACCGTCACCGCCAAAATTATTAAACCTGTGTTGCCCAAGAAAAAATGCATTGCGTGGAAAGTCGGCAAGCCCGCAAGCCCTTCAATATTGTTTAAGTCGTCGACATATTCCGCCCAATTTGCATAGCCCGCCGGCAAAGTAGAAATTGCCAAAATCGCAAGGAAGGTATAAGTCAAAGCCGCCGCCACGACCGCACAGAATAAAATCGCGAAAGTTTTTTTCACGGAGAATTTAAAACCCTCCGCCGATTGCGAAACGGATTCAAAACCGACAAATGCCCACGGAGCCAAGACGACAATTCCGAAAACCGCCGCAAACGAACTCGCGTTATCGGGGGGATAGGCGGGAGCGATTGCAAAAATATCGACGCCGCTAGAAATGACCGCGCCTATTCCGATTAAAACTCCGCCGAATAAAATTATCGCCGCGACAGTCTGAACCCACGCCGCCAATTTCCCGCCGTACATGCAAATTGCTCCGAAAAGCCACAGCGCACCGAGTGATAAAAGAGACTCGCCGAGCCAGATATCAAAGCCCGCTATCGTGTAATGAAAACCGAATTGAAAAGTATCGCCCAAAAAATTTCTAAAGATAATCGGAAGGGCAGTCGCATTCGCCCAGGTTATCGCGATATAAACCAAAATCAAAAACCACGAGCTCAAAAAGCCGTGGTCGTAGCCGAGAGCTTTTTTTGCGTAGGAATAAGTTCCGCCCGCGTCGGGATAACGATTTATCATGAAATGGTAATTGTAACCGATAATCAGCATGATGATTCCGCCGATAGCCATGCCGAGCGCAGTGCCTAAAGGTCCGGCTATCGGCAAGAAAGTTGTCCCCGGCATGACGAACGCGCCCCAGCCGACGGCGCAACCGAACGACAATGCCCAAACATTCAGCGGTGATAAATACGGCTTTAATTTTGTGTTTTCTGCTGTATTCATAAAAAGGACAACGCACCCCTTCTAACAGGTTGATTTTCCATGCAATTATACACAAAGCCACGCTAAAGTAAATATTGATAATCTTGACGCCATGAAAATTTTTTTGTATTCTGCCTGAATAGGAGGTGAACAGATACTTGGCGTACAAATTATTAATGAACTCGATAAAAATTTTCTAAAGGAGAATATTCATGGCGCGTCAATCTAAAAAAATTGCAAAAAAAATTCAGCCCAAGAAAAAGACTGAGCCCGAAAATAAAAAGCCCGAAAAAGTCGGCAAAGATTATCTGCTGATTATCGTCCTGTCATTGACTCTTGTATTTTTGCTCGTCGGCTGGGAAAATTTCACTGCCGTGAATCGCGCACTTTATCTCGCGCTTTTGGTGTCGCTTTCCACGACCTACGCCAGACGCCATTACAAATTTACTGACGTTCAGGATTTGTGGCTTGAACGCGCAGGTTATGCCGCGATGATTCTCGCGATTGTTTTCTTCGCGCTCGTCGTATATCAGCAATATTTCGCTTAAAATTTTCCAAAATAAAAACCTCCCGTCAAAAAATTCTCGACGGGAGATTTTTTTATGTTCAAAATTTATTTCAAGACAAAAAAACGTAACCGTGCGCCGTCCGAAATCAAATCGATTCTGTAGCCGTGAATCGCGCCGACATTGTGTAGCAAGTGACGCACCATAACTTTATTTCAAGACGAAAACCGTAACCGTGCGTCGTCCGAAATCCATTGCCTGCCAATAATCTTCCATGCATAAATCGATTCTGTAGCCGTAAATTGCGCCGCCCGTGTCCGCCGCCAGTGCTTCGCCGTAGCCGGGGATATAAACTCTGGTTCCGAGCGGGATTATATCGGGGTCAACCGCCACAATTCCGTAAGTCGCGGGAATTCCCATTGCCGTTATACCTTCCGCGCTACCGTCCGTCGGCAGGTAAGCTGTCGCTTCCATGCCCATTACTTGTGAATAAGTTTCGTAGCCGCGTGAAGTCTCGACAACATTTTCCGGCGGTCTCTCCTCGATAACTTCGACCGTCGAATTTTCTGCAAACGGTTCCTCGACCGTCGCTGTTAAATCTTCCTTAAGTGAATTTTCCACGACCGCTGTAAATTCTTTTATCAATTCGTCTTCTTGGCTGAGTTTTATTTGTCCGTTTTCGTCTACTGCTATCGCTGTTGCTTCGTTCGTGCTCGTCTCTTCGATTTTTGGTTTTTCCTCCGAAATTTCTTCCGTTTGAGCCGTGAAACCCATGTTTATTGCCGTCAATCCTAAAAGCATGAGACAGAGCACCATTTTTCTTTTAATCATCTCAAACTTTTTTATTATTCTGCGCTTCATCATTCCGCCGCCTGACGCAACGTCTTGTCGCGTCCCAAGCAGGACGACCGCTTAAGTCGCCTCTTTGCTTCGGAGCAGCTTTCCCCCTTTCAATAATGCAAAAAATTTTTTATAAACAAAAACCGCCGCGTAATATACTGCGCGACGGCGAATTTGTCAAGTTTACAATTATTTTACTAACATTCTAACGGGAAATGTGAAATAAGTATCGGGATAAGGTTCGTCCCTAAGCGTGAAATGCCACCACTCGGTATCAAGCGGTTTGAAGCCGTTTTTAACCATTGCATCGCGCAAAATCATTCTGTTCTTGAGTTGTTGCTTAGTAATTTTTGTGTAGTCGGGGTGCGAAAGTTCGCCGAAATAATCGAACGTGCCGCCCATGTCGACTTCCTTGCCGGTTTTCATGTCAAAAAGCGTCAAGTCGACCGTCGAGCCGCGACTGTGTCCCGATTTTGCGTCGATATATCCTTCGTCAAAAAGTTTTGTCTTGTCGACTTTCGGATAAAAATATTTTTTCATGCGCTTATCGTCAATATCTTCTGCCCAGCGGACGAAATTATCAACCGCCATTTGCGGACGATAAGCGTCATAAACTTTCAAGCGATAGCCCATTTTAATGACGTCGTCCGAAACTTTTTTCAGAGCCTGCGCCGCCTCGATAGTCATGAGTGCGCAAGGTTGGTAGTAGCCGTCAATCCTGTCGCCGACAAAATTATAAGTCGAGTAGTAGCGAATTTCCTGGATTATATCCGGCACAACTTCCGCCAAAACCACGAAGCCCGACGGGTCGTCAGGCGATTGAGACCTCTGCGCGGCGGCGGGCGTTATGAATAAGAACAGCCCAATCAACGCGCCAATTAGAATTCTTCGCAACATTTTAATCACTCCTTACAAAAAATTTAGGTGTCAAAACCACATTAATTTTAGCGTCATGATCCTCTGTTGGCAAGTTTTTCACGAGCTGAAAATCATAGGCAAGCGCGATTTTTTTTGCGTTGACGGCTTGCGGCAAAAATCTGTCGTAATAACCGCCGCCCAAACCCAATCTGTTGCCTTGAATGTCGAACGCCGCGCCGGGAACAATCACGCAATCAATCTGCGCGGGCGCGATAAATTTTCGCCGCTCCTTTTTTACCGTCGGGATTTTGAACGCGCCAATCTCCAGCGAATCAAAGTTTGAAACTTCCACGGCTCGCATTTCGCCCTTGCCGACTATTAGCGGTATCGCCAAAATTTTTTTATCGTCAAAGCACGCCGCGAACAATTCATTGAGTTGCAATTCGTCGGGCATGGAGGCATAAGCCATAATTATTTTTGCCTCGCGATAAATTTCCGTCGTCAAAAATTTTTCAATCAGCTCGCGGCTGACTTTGTCGCGCTCGTCGCGGGGAACAGCTTTTCTTTTCGATAAAAATTCCTGCCGCAAAATTTTTTTCATAACGTCACCTTCAACAAAAAAACCGCCGCTAAAGTCGGCGACGGAGATTTCTTGCGCAGAAAAATTATTTTGCAACGCCCGCAAGTTCAACTTCAGCTTCGTCAGACGCCGCGGCAATTTCGTTCAGAGCCTCGACGAGTTTATCAGGGTCAATGCCGTGAACCATCGCGCCTTCTTCGATATTTTCAAAATTCGCCGCATGACAGCCGAAACAACCCATGCCCGCGTACATGAAAACCATAGCGGTATCGGGGTAACGCTGAACAACTTCGATTATGTTCATGTCCTTTGTAATCTTCATAAAAAATTCCTCCTTTGAGCCGCAAAAAATTATAGCACGTAAAATTTCAGCGTCAATGAAAAATCACTGAAATATTTTTTTGGGAAACCTAAAGGAAATTTTTATCATAGCGCGAAATAAAATTTTAAAAGGCTTAAGGAGCAGATAACGTTGGACTTTAATCATAAGAGTATCATGGTTGAGGAAATTTTAAAGGCACTGGACGTTAAGCCGAACGGAATTTATCTTGATTGCACATTGGGCGGCGGAGGACACGCGCTGGCGATTGGCAAAAAACTTTCCGCGCAAGGTCAGCTTATCGGGCTGGATCGCGACGAAGATGCAATTTCAGCCGCGACGGAAAATTTATCGGGTTTGAGTTGCGCAATAAAAATCGTGCGCGGGAATTTCAGCGAACTAGATAAAGTTCTTGACGATTTAAGCGTTGAAGAACTCGACGGCGTGATTTTTGACTTGGGAGTTTCGTCTTATCAAATCGACACGCCGGAGCGCGGCTTTTCTTACATGAAAAATTCTCCGCTCGATATGCGCATGGACAGGCGACAAAGTTTGACGGCGCACGACGTGATTAATCGCTATGACCAAGACCGCCTGATAAAAATTTTCCGCGAATACGGCGAAGAAAGATTTTCAAAGCGAATCGCCGCCGCCGTTATCGACGCCCGAAAAATTTCCCCGATTGAAACGACAGGCGAACTTGTAAAAATTATCGAAAACTCTGCTCCGCGAACCAAAAACGGCGGACATCCTGCCAAAAGAATTTTTCAGGCGATTAGAATTGAAGTCAACGGCGAACTCGAAATTTTATCCGACGCAATTAAAAAAGCCGTCAACCGACTAAAAATCGGCGGGCGCATTGCTGTAATAACTTTTCATTCGCTTGAGGACAGAATTGTTAAGGAAACTTTCAAGACGCTCGCGCAAGGTTGCATTTGCCCGAAAAATTTTCCCGTGTGCATTTGCAATCACAAGGCTCAAATAAAAATCCTCGGCAAAGCGAAAATTCCGACGCCCGCTGAAATCGATTGCAACAGTCGCGCCAAATCTGCAAAACTGCGCATCGCAGAAAAAATTATCGGCGCAAGTGAATAAATTTTTCTGATGTGAAATCAAAGGAGGATTTTTATGACGATAAAACGCAAAGCCAAAAACTACGAAAAACCGCACCAAAAAGAATTTGCTTCTGCAGAAGAAGTTTCGCTGACTCTGATTAACGGACGCCCGCGCTTGAATCACCTTTTGCGGTCGCGTTGCCGGATATTTTTTGTAGTGTTCGCGATTTTTGCAATGGCAGTAGTAATCCGCAGTGGAATAAATGCAAGCCGCGGTTATGCGCTGGTCGCCACGCAAGAACAAGCCCAGCAACTCGAATTGGAAAATGAACGGCTTCGCGTAGAAATTGCCAAACTAAAATCGCCGCAGAGAATAAAGCAAATTGCAGAAGACGAATTGGGCATGATTGTCCCGCGCAAAATCTATTTCTCGCACGATCGATGACGAATCAAAAAAAATTCCTCCAAACCGCAAGGCTCGGAGGATTTTTTTATGCTCAAAAAATTTTCAGCGACGACGAGTTTTATAAGGAACCAATTCTTCAAGCGGCATGATTTTGGTATTGCCCTTCATGTCCGCCAAAATAATTTCCTGAACGTTGAATTCTAATAAAAATTTATGAGTCAATTCGTCGGGCATGTAAGTGCCGTCAATGTCGGCGACGACCGAAATTGCGTCGAATTCGCGCTTGCCCTCGGAAATCGCCTTCGCCATAACGACGACCTCGGCAGGCAATTTAAATTCGGGAATGACGCTGTCAATCGCGCAACCGCTGTAAAGTGTGCCGTCCGCCGCCAAAAGACAAGCTCCCGTCGCAATGGAACCGTGCTCAACATAGGCGTTGCGAATCGCGTCAATCGCCGTCCGAACAATCGTATCAACAATATCGTAATTCATTTAAAAACCTCCTCAGAAATTTTAGCTGACGTCAACGCTGACAACGCCGTCAATCCTCTTGACCGCGTCCAGCACGATGACATTTTTTAAGGCGCGGTGATTATAAACTTCCATTTCAATTATCAGCGTGTCGGTTAAATCGTCCGCCGCCTTGACTTTAACATCGCGAATTTTCAACTGCAAATCGTCAATGCAGGAGCTTATGTGCATGAGTTGCCCCGGCTTATCTTTCGTGTGAATAACAAGGAGCAAATTTTTTTCATGCATGACCCATTCATCAATGCGCGATAAAGTTCCCAGCGTCGCGAAGATTAAAGCCGTCGTGAAAAGTGCGCCCGAATAATAACCCGCGCCGACCGCCAAGCCGACGCCCGATACTACCCAAAGGCAAGCCGCCGTCGTCAAGCCCGTGACGGTTAAGCCTTCCTTCATGATCGCGCCCGCGCCCAAAAAACCTATGCCGCTGACAACTTGCGCCGCCAAACGCGCCGGATCGGCATTTGTGCGCCCTTCGACGTTGAAATAAAGTGCCTCACTCAAAACCATAATCAAACACGAGCCCAGGCAGACAAGGACATTTGTGCGAAGTCCCGCCGATTTTCTGCGACTCTGCCGCTCGTAGCCGATTATCCCGCCCAATAAACAAGACAATGCTAATCTTAAAAATAATTCCCACTCTGATACCAAAATCCCAACTCCCGATTAGATGAAGATGCTTATAAAAATTTTTTTCTGCGCGGACGACTTCTTTTAATATTTCGTCGCCCGAAAGGATATTTATTTTTTACCAAATTGGAATTGAAATAGCGCGGGTCGGCGGAAACTTCTTTTAAAATCCACGCGGGCAATTCCAAAAATTCGTCGGGCGATTTTAATTCTGCTTCTGCCAAAATCAAGCCTTTATGCCGCCCCTCAAAAAAATCCACTTCCCAGACGTGTCCGCCGTAAGAAATTTTGCGGCGAATTTTTTTTAGAACGTTCATTCCGCACAATTTTAAAAGTTCCTCGGCGTCGCTCGCGGGAATTTCGTATTCAAATTCTTGTCGCGAAATGCCGACCGTCGAAGATTTTATCGTCAAGAAGCCGCGATTATTTTTCAGGCGAACGCGAACTGTAGGACTGTTTGAAAGATAACCTTGAGAAATTTTTTCCTCGCCGGAAAAGTTCACTGCGGAAATTTTTTTTGCGTCAACCAAAAATTTTCGCTCAATCTCAATCGCCAATTTCAACACCTCTGCAAGTCTTTTCGCTAAGCCCGCGTTTTTCCCTGCCCTTTGCATAAAAAAATAGGACTCGCCGCAAGACGAGCCCTTGAAAAATTTTAAGCCGAAACAGCGTTGACTTTCAGCGCGAGTTTGGATTTTTTGCGAGCAGCCGCATTCTTGTGAATCGTATTGTTCGCCGCCGCCTGGTCGATTGCCTTATGTGCCGCCGGAAGAAGTTCTTTAGCTTTCTCGGCGTCGCCCGCCGCTATTGCCGCCAACACGAGTTTTTGAGCTTTCTTCATGCGCGTTTTCTCAAAAATATTGCGGGCGCGGCGTTTCGCGTCGATTTTCATGCTTTTAATCGAAGATTTTATATTGGGCAAATGAAAAACCTCCTTGAAAAAAATTTTTAACTGCGAAAGTTTAGCACAGCGCAAATTAAATTGCAAGGAAATTTTTAAGCTCAAGGGAGCGGCTTGAATATCAGATAAGCCGAAATTAATCCAAGCGCGATAAACAAAATTGCGAAGACGTTTCTTTTAAAGCGAAAATCTTTGCCGACGCTCTCGGAACCTTCTGCGCGGGCTTTGATAAAGAAAAATATCGTCGCCGCCAAAAGCAAAAGTTCGCCGAGTATGGTCAAGGCAATTTTTTCCCTGTGCCAGATTTTGAAATGAACATTCATGTATTTTTCGCCGCCGTTAATCGTGACGTGCGATAAATGCCACTTCAAAAATTTTCCGCCGTCCGAAACTTCGTCGGCGTTTGTACTTTCGGCGGAGTAAGGTAAGCTGATAGAAAAATCGAAGACCGCTTGCGAGAGCAAAGTTTGATTAACTGTCGCGTCCAAAGGAGTTTTTGTCGGACTGCGCCAATAAAAATCAAAATTGTATTCGTCGAAAAACCAGCCTTTGCGTTGTGAAATTTCTTCGTCCTGCGACAGATACAATTTGCTTGCCGACTCCGCGAAAGTTTCAATGTCGGGATAAGTCTTGTCGAATTTATAGCCGCGCAATTCTCCTTCGACTACCGCCTTAGCTCTCAAGTCGGGATTATTTTTTTCAATTTGATTTTTCCAAGTTTCAATCTGCAGATTTAAGGCTGCGTTCCCGATGAATTGACATTGCTGAAAAACTTCGCCGTCGTCTGTGATTATCAAATCGGAATTTATTTTAAAGCAACCCGCGCAGGTTATACAGCTTAAAATCAACACAACGAGGAAAAAATTCCTCATTCCCAATTCCTCATTTCTAATTGCTTCTCAAATCTTGCTTTCGCCGACTCGGTCAAAAGTTTCTACGATGTCGCGCGGCGGCTCCGAATCCATTTTGCTGACGAGATAAATTGCGATAATCGCGAAGACAAAGCCGGGGACAATTTCATAAAGCCCTAAAAGCGCAAATTGTTTCCAAGCAAGAACCGTGACGCCGCCGACGATTATTCCGGCGATAACGCCGTTTCTTGTCGTCCTGCGCCAAAACAAACTCATGAGAATTGCCGGACCGAACGCCGCGCCGAAGCCCGCCCAAGCATATGCGACCATGTCGAGAATAAAGCTGTCGGGATTGAAGCCCAGGAAAACTGCAATCGAAGCGATAATCAAAACCGAGGCGCGAGAGATCCAAACCAGCTCCGTTTGCTCGGCGTCCTTGCGAATGACGGTTTTATAAAAATCCTGCGCGAAAGCAGACGCCGCAACCAAAAGTTGTGAGGACGCTGTTGACATAATCGCCGCCAAAACCGCGCTCAAAACCAAGCCCGCGACTATCGGCGGGAAAAGCTGATTGGTCATAAGCAAGAAAACCGTTTCCGCGTTTGTGCCTTCAAGCGGAGTTGTCAAATAAACCGTGCCGACCATGCCGACTGATACCGCCGCCGCCAAACTCAAAATTACCCACGTCATTGCAATATGCGTTGCCTGCGGAAGTTCCTTCGTCGATTTTATCGCCATAAATCTTACCAAGATATGCGGCTGCCCGAAGTAGCCTATGCCCCAAGCTAAAAGAGAAATCAATTCGATAACTCCCATTGAGGAGCCGTCGGGTTTGGTTAGCGGCTGAAACATTGATTCTTTGTAAGCCGAAATTGCCGAGATTGTATCGCCGAAGCCGCCCAAACTCATTGCCGCGCAAGTCGGGACGATTAAAATTGCAAAGAACATCATGACGCCTTGAATAAAATCCGTTCGGCTGACCGCCAAAAAGCCGCCGATTAAAGTATAAAAAACAACCGAGCCCGCGCCTAAAAATATCGCGTATTGGAAGGGCACGCCGAAAACCGTTTCAAAGAGTTTGCCCGCCGCCACGAAGCCGCTTGAGGTGTACAGAATAAAAAATATCAGAATAAAAATCGCGGGGACAATTCTCAAGAGCCCGCTCGTATCTTTGTAACGATTCTGCAAAAATTCGGGGAGCGTCAAAGCGTTTCCGGCAAGTTCGGTGTATTGACGGAGCCGCGCCGCCACGAAATGCCAGTTAGCCCAAGTTCCTATGGCAATTCCAATCGCTATCCACGCGGAATTTAATCCCGCCAAATATGCAAAGCCGGGAACGCCCATAAGCATCCAGCCGCTCATGTCGGACGCCTCCGCAGAAAGCGACGTTACCCACGCGCCGAGCTTGCGATTGCCTAAAAAATAATCGCTCATGTTTTTTGTTCTGCGGTAGTAGTAAACGCCAATCGCCATCATCAAGCCGATATAAAAAACAAAGGCGTTTATAACCATTAAGTCGTTTGTCAAAACAAAATTCCTCCTTTCAATAACCGCGTTATTATAACCGCGCAGAAAATTTTTGTAAAACATTTTTAATCATAAAAAAATCCCCGCGCAGATTTACGCAGGGAATTTTTCTTTGCAAAAATTTCAGTTAAAAATCTTTGTGGTTTTTGATTTCCTCAATGGTTTTTTCTTCAACGCGGACTTCCGGCAAAGCTAGATTTTCCGCCACGAAATTAAAAGCGGATTCTAGATGTTCTTCGCTTGCCGTGGAAACTTTCGCGTCGCGAACAATCTGCGCGGCTTCCGCCGGAGTTTTTGCCGTCGACTCGATAAGCTTCGCTAAAGTTTCAAGGTGCGAATTGAATTGCTCGTTACTCATGCCTCTGTCAAACAATTTTTAGGACTTCCTTCCTTAAACAAAGTTTATGAAAAATGTAATTGTCAAGCTGTTGATAAAATCGGCGAACATGGAGCCGACAATCGGAACCAAGATATAAGCTTTGACTGACGGTACAAATTTGCTCGTCAAAACCTGCATATTCGCCATTGCGTTGGGTGTTGCGCCCATGCCGAATCCACAAGAGCCCGCCGATAAAATCGCCGCGTCGTAGTCTCGTCCCAACACGTTGAAGATTACAAAATACGCGAACAGGAACATTAAAACTGTCTGTCCGACCAAAAGTACCACGAGCGGCAAGGCGAGTTCTGCCAGTTGCCAAAGCTTTAAAGTTATCATTGCAATGCCCAGGAACAGCGATAAGCAAATGCCGCCGATGTCGTTAATTTCGCCGATATGTACAGTAAATGCGCCCGTGAATTCGCTCCAGTTGCGCATAATCGCCGCGACGATCATTGCGCCGATATAAACAGGAAATGTCATGCCGGTTTCCGATAACAGCATTGAAACAACCGTGCCGATACCCATTGCCAACGCTAACTGATAGGCGGCGGGCGCGTACATGCTCACCGAACGTTCATGTTTCTTTTCCTCTTCGACAAGCGGAGTTTCGTCGGCTTTAACTGCGGTTTTCAATAAGTCTTTGCCGAGGATTAATCTTCTGCCTAAAGGACCGCCCATTAACGAACCCGAAACCAAGCCGAAAGTCGCCGCCGCCGTGCAAAGCGTCGTTGCTCCGACAAGCCCCAAGTCCTCCAGAATAGGTCCGAAGGCTCCCGCCGTGCCGTGTCCGCCGACCATTGAAATTGAACCCGTGCAAAGTCCGATAAACGGGCTGATATCCAAAGCTCTCGATAAGCCGACCGCCAAAAAGTTTTGTGCGAAAATCAGCGCGCAAACGCAACCCAGGAAAATCAACAGGCTGACGCCGCCGCTTTTTAAAACTTTTATGTTCGCCTGAAAACCTACCGAAGTAAAAAACGCTACCATGCAAATATTTTTCAGCGTCTCGTCGAAAGAAAAACCTATAATTCCCGACGTGTAAAGAATACAGCTTATAATCGCAAATAACAAGCCGCCGACGACGGGCGACGGTATGCAAAATGTTTCAAGGAATTGTATTCGCCTTTTGAGAAGGGTGCCGATGTAAAGCATGACGACCGCTATCGCCAATGTCTGATACATGTTAAATTCCAGAGTATACATAAGTTCACTTCCTTTCAAAGGGAAAAATTTTTAGTCTTGGCTGGCTTTGACGCTCTCGCTTGATTTGCCGCTGTAGACGTTGACTTTGACGCCCTGCGGTTCATAAAATTTCGCCGCGCCCGCGTGGAAGCTCGAAGGAATATCTTCGACGGCATAAGCATTAGTCAATTTATCGGTCGTGTTGTGCGGGAGTTTGTCGGCGTTCTTGAAAATAAATTCTGTCAGATAAGAAACTTCGTCATCTTTTAAATCGGTGCTCGCAACCAAAACCGCCTTAACTCCGATTGTCGAAATTTCTTCCGTTTGACCGGGATAGCTGTTCGCGGGAATTGCGCAACGCGTGTAGCCTTTGTAAAGTTTCATCATGTTGTTTTGAACGTCGGGATCGATTGAAAGGAGCCGAATTTCCTTCTTTGCCGCAAGGTCGGCAATAGCCGCAGTGGGTGCGCCCGCCGTGATGAAGAAGGCGTCAATTTGCCCTTTCTCCAAAGCTGTAGCAGAATCCGTGAACGAAAAATACGCTGGCTCAATCATTTCAAAAGTTAAGCCGTGCGACATTAAAATTTGCTCGGCATTTTGCAGGACGCCCGATTCGCGCTCGCCGACAGAAACTTTTTTGCCGACTAAATCGCTGACGTTCATAATCTGCGAATCTTTAGCGACGACGATTTGACAAGCCTCGGTATAAAGTCCCGCAATCGCCGCGTAGCCGACGCCCGGACCCGCCGCCGCGAAAACTCCCCGTCCGTTAATCGCGTTGGAAAGCGTGTCGCTTTGAACTATCGCGAGATCAAGAAATTTTTCGCGCAGGAGCCGAAGATTTGCGGCGGAGCCCGCAGTAGTTTTAACGTCGAGGGCGTGTCCGTTGCCTTCCGCCTGAATCATCTTCGCAAGCTCGGTGCCGTAAGCGTAATACATGCCGCCCGTCCCGCCCGTGCCGAAACGTATTCCGTTGCTCGCGGAATTTTCGCCGCCGCAACCGAAACACAGCACGATTATCGGCAGGAGTAGCAAAAGTTTTAGTGCCTTCATTTTAATGCCTCCTTTGAAATTAAAATTTTTTTGTAGTTGTCGGGGTCGGTGTCTCCTTCCGTGTTTATTACAAAAATAATTGAGTTTTCGTCAAGCTCAAGTGCGCGGCGCAGTTCGGGATTCTTCAGCGCGGCATTAGCCAACGCAAAACCCGCACAGCCCGATTCGCCCGAAATAATTTTCTGCGCGGCTAAAATTCTCATTGCCTCGGCGGCGGTGCTGTCGGGGATTGCGGCGGAGTCGGCGGCGTATCGGCGTAAAATTTTCCAAGCGAGTTCGCAAGGCGTCGCGCAGTTCAAACCCGCCATCATTGTTTGACAGTTGCCCGTTGACGAATGAATTTTCCCGTCGCCGATTTTCATTGTTTCGTAAAAGCAAGCGACTTGAGTCGGCTCTACGATTGTAATTCGCGGCGGATTGTCTTTAAAAACTTCGGCGAAAACCGCGGCTATCGCGCCCGCCATTGAGCCTACGCCCGCCTGTAAAAAAATATGCGTCGGGCGTTGATAATTCATTTGCTCCAAAGCCTCGTAAGCCAGCGTGGAATAGCCCAGCATAATCTGCGCGGGAATTTCTTCGTAGCCGTCCCACGACGTATCTTGAATCAAATGCCAATGATTTTTTTCGGCAAGCTCCGCAGTGTATTTGACGCACTCATCATAAAGCATGTCCGTAATTTCGACAGTCGCCGAGCCCGCGTCCCGAACAGCTTGCGCCCGAACGTCAACAGTTCCCTTGGGCATGAAAACATAAGATTTACAACCGAAAAGCCCCGCCGCCCAACTTACGCCCTTGCCGTGATTGCCGTCGGTCGTCGTGATAAAAGTCATTTCGGAAAGTTTTTCGCGGTGCTTGAAGATTTCTTCGAGCGTCGGATTATTCAAGCCGAGTTCGCCGCTGATAACTTTGTAAATCGCCCAAACTCCGCCGAGCCCTTTGAAAGCCTTGAGCCCGAAGCGTTGCGACTCGTCCTTAACAAAAATCGAACGAACGCCCTTAAAATTTTTCAGTTCAATAAGCGGCGTCTCGTTGTAAACTTTCAGCGACTTGTGCAAGCGGCGAATATTTTCCGTGGCGGCGAAGGAATAAGCCGAAGTGTCAACTTCCCCGCCGCGATTTTTATTTTGAATAATTTTAATCATAGTCAAGCATTTGCTCCATATTCTCGTGAAGGGCGTCGAGATATTTTTTCAAGTCGTCGGTGATTTCGGGGTTGCGCAGTGCAAATTCGATATTCGCCTGCAAAAAGCCCATTTTAGTTCCCACGTCGTAGCGATGTCCCTTGAAAATGTAAGCGTACATTGCCTCATTTTTTGCAAGGCGTTTAAGTCCGTCAGTCAGCTGAATTTCGCCGCCCGCGCCGGGCTCCTGCGTTTCAAGGTAGGAAAAAATTGCCGGCGTCAAAATGTATCTGCCCAAAATAGCAATGCGACTGGGAGCCGCCTCCCGCGCAGGTTTTTCGACCAAATCTTTGACTTTGTAAATTCCGTCCTCGACGTGTTTGCAATCGACAATGCCGTATTTGTGGACGACCTCTTCCGAAACTTCCTGAACGCCCAGAATTGAAGTTTTGTATTCGTTAAAAACCTCAACCATTTGCTGAAGGACGGGTCTGCGCGAAACTACAACGTCGTCGCCGAGTAAAACGGCAAAAGGTTCGTCGCCGATAAAATGACTTGCCGTCAAAACCGCATGCCCCAAACCGAGCGGCTGTTTTTGGCGGATAAAATGTATGTTGGCGATTGCGGGAATTTCTTTTACCATTTGTAAAACTTTTTCCTTGCCCGTGCGCTCAAGTTCAAGCTCCAATTCAATCGAGCGGTCGAAGTGATCTTCAATGGAACGTTTGTTGCGCCCCGTGACGACGATAATATCTTCCACGCCTGCCGCCGCCGCCTCCTCGATTATGTATTGGATTGTCGGTTTGTCGACGATTGGCAACATTTCTTTCGGCTGAGACTTCGTCGCGGGCAAAAATCTTGTGCCGAGCCCCGCAGCAGGAATTACGGCTTTTCTTACTTTCATAAAAATCGCTCCCCCGATTGGAAAAATTTTTTTTATAATATCAGATAAACTTAGCGCGGGCAAATAAAATCGTCATATAAAAAAAAGCCCGAAGGCTTAAAAGTTTAGTCATAAAAATTTTTTATTTCCGCTTGGAGCGATAGAAAAACCAGATTGCCAAAATCCAAATCGGCATGACGATAACGGCAGGTCGCATTTCGTCCATCATTGCCATTATAATTAAAATGCAAGCCAGAAACGCCAGGCATAAATAATCGGCGAAGGGATAGAACAGCGACTTAAATTTCGGGACAATGCCCGCCGTTTTGCAGTGTTGTCGGAATTTTAAATGCGTCAGGACAATCATTGCCCAGCTTATGACAACCGCGCCCGTGACGATTGACATCATGTACATAAAAACTTCGTCGGGCAAAAGGTAATTCAAGAAGACCGCCAAAAGAGTTATTCCCGACGAAATTAAAATGCCGTTGACGGGGACGCCGCGTCCGGAAAGTTTCTCGAAAAATTTCGGAGCGTTGGAACTTTTAGCCAAGCCGTAAAGCATTCGGGAATTGGAATAAATTGCCGAATTATAGACGCTGACAGCCGCAGTCAACACGACGAAATTTAAAATATTCGCGGCGGCAGGGAAGCCCGCGTTGCTGAAAATCTGAACAAAAGGACTTGCCTCCTTGCCGACTTCATTCCACGGCCACAACGTCATTAGGACAATCATTGTGCCGACGTAGAAAATCAAAATGCGGTAGATAACTTGATTTATGGCGCGGGGAATTGTCTTGTCGGGATTTTCTGCCTCGCCCGCAGTAATTCCCAAAAGTTCAATGCCGCCGAAACTGAATAAAACTGGCGCAAGCGACATAATCATACCACTCAAGCCGTTGGGGAAAAAGCCGCCGTGATCCCACAGGTTGGAAAAATTTTCGGGGAAAGGGGCGGGGGCGGTAAAAATATAATAAGAGCCGAGAAGAATCATTCCTATAATCGCAGAAATTTTTATGAATGCCATCCAAAATTCAATTTCACCATACGCTCCGACAGTGACGAGATTAACAATCGTGATAATTATCAAACAGACGAGCACGCCTATCCATTTCGGCAGGTCGGGGAACCAATAAGCAAGATAAATCGATACGGCAGAAAGTTCCGCCATGCTCACGAGGATATATAAAAACCAATAATTCCAGCCCGCGAGAAAGCCGGGGAATTCGCCCCAATATTTCGAGGCGTAGTGACTGAAGGAGCCCGAAACAGGTTCTTCAACCGACATTTCGCCCAGCATACGCACGATAAAGAAAATAATTATTCCGCCGATAAGATAGCTAAGCGAGACGGCAGGACCCGCAAGCGCGATAGTTGCGGTTGAGCCGTAAAATAAACCTGTGCCGACCGCCGTACCAAGCGCGATCATTTGTAAGTGGCGGTTTTTTAAGCCGCGTTGCATTTTGTTTTCCGACATGATGATTGTCTCCGATAAGTTACTGAATTAAAATATCTTTGAACATTGATAGAATTTCTTGTCCGTAATATCTGCCAGGGACAGCCCAGCGACCGTTTAAATCTTGCCAATTACCCAAAGTCCGCGAGCCGTAAGCTTGACGAACGAGACCATAGCGCGGATCGACAACAGGCATTGTCGGGCGTCTTGTCGAAGAATACGCGAGCAAATGCTGAATATGCGCCCTTACTCCCAGTTGCGGCGTCGCGAAAAATTCTCCTTTGACACCGCCGCCAGTCGTGCCGAGCCCGCAATAATTATTTTGTTCGGGGATAACGTCGCCGCCGTAACGGAAAAAGCCCGTCTCCTTGAGTGCCTGCGCAAAAGCAACGTCGGGACGAATACCCTCGCGGCTACCTTCCTCGTAGTAGTACGCGACAATTTCTTCAGGCGAAACTTTTAAATTCGGATTGGGATTGTTGCGCAGAAGATATTTGACGCATTGTTGTTGAGTTGCCATTGGCGTCCCGATAATCGAAGAATCGGAAATCGAGACGGTTCTTGGCACGGAAAAATTTTCTTGTTCGTAGAAGGCATTAAAATTTTTTTCATATTCGGACGGCTCAAACGTGCTCATTGTTTCGGAGACTCTTTCACGCAAAGTGGGAAGAGATTTTCTTTCGACGGATTTTGATTCCATTTTCGGATCGTGAATTCTGGCGTCCGCCGTCATTGTAATTGACATCGCAAATGCGCCGAGCACAGCCGCCGCGAGGAGTCTCTTTATCTTGAAAAGTTTCAATATAATCACCTCATACTGCATATTTTTTTCATAAATTTTCTATCCGCGGCGAAGTATATAACATTTAATCTTTCGTTGCAAGGAAATAATGAAAAATGATTGGAGGCGCGAAAAAATTGGCGGTCGGAATAATAGCGGAGTACAATCCGTTTCACGCGGGGCACGCGTATCAAATTTCGGAGATAAAAAAATTTTGCGGGGAAGAAATAATCGCGGTGATGAGCGGAAGTTTCACGCAACGCGGCTTGCCGACGATTTTGGATAAATGGACGCGTGCACGGCTTGCGGTGTTGGGCGGAGTGGATTTGGTTTTTGAATTGCCGTTCGTTAAAGCGGCGAGAAGTGCGCAGGATTTTGCCCGCGGCGGCATAAAACTTTTGGAAAGCTTGGGCGTCGTCGATAAATTAGCATTCGGCGCGGAAGTTGCGGAGCCGGAGAAATTAAAATCGGCGGCGGCGGCGTTCGGAGAAAAATTTTTTCCGGAAAAACTTCGTTGGCTTATGTCGCAGGGAATTTCCTACGCGGCGGCAGCCACGAAAATTTTATCCGAAGTCACGGGGCTTGAGGAAGAAATTTTGCGGCAACCGAATACAATTTTGGCGATAGAATATCTGCGCGCCCTGCCGAAAAAAATTACGCCGCTTTTAATAAAAAGAATCGGCGCGAGCTACGGTGATTTAACGTTGCGGGAAAAATTTTCGAGTGCGTCGGCAATTCGGGCGTCGCTTTGCGAAAATTCTCCGCCGTGGGAAAAAATTTCCGCGCAGGTCTCCGCCGAAACTTTAAAAGCTCTCCGCGCTGAAAAAAATTCGGGCTTGGTCGACGAAAATTTTTTATTCCGCCCGATAATCGCCAAACTTTTAATTTCCCGCGCAGAGGAGCTTCAAAAAATTTACGGCATGACGGAAGGATTGGAATTTCGATTGCTAAACGCGGCGTCGACAAAAAATTTCTCGGAGCTTGAAAAAATTTTAATCGGGCGAAGGTACACGGCAAGCCGAATCAGGCGATTGCTTTTATATTTTTTACTAAACGTGGCGGCGGAGGAAATTTCCGAGCTTGACAAGGCGAATTGCGCGAGAGTTTTGGCATTTAACGAGCGCGGGCGGGAATTGCTGAAAAAAATATCCGCGCCGATAATCACGAAAGTCACAAAGCATTTAAATCGCCGAGATTTTTACGAACGGCGAAGAAATTTGGAACCTTATCAAAAAATTTTATTATTTGACGTGTTGGCGACGAATCTGCGCGGAATATTATTCGAGCCGCCGGAATTGCCGCAAAAAGATTTTTTGACACCGCCGCAATTTATAAAGACCCCGAAATAATCGGCGGGGTCATTTTTTTATTTGCCAATTTCAACCTGCGCGGCTATAATTTGATAAAAAAT
>CAMNEX010000013.1 GCA_946536825.1 uncultured Selenomonadales bacterium
CCTCAAATTTTTTATCAAGTGGTTCAGTGTTCATAACGTCTTTGGTTGCGCCGTCGATTTGCAAGCCGTTGACGTCAACAGCAATGCAGAGGTTATCAAGTTTGTAATGAGCGGCGAACATAGTTGCTTCCCAAACCTGACCTTCCGCAAGTTCTCCGTCGCCGAGTAGCGTATAAACTCTGAAATCTTTTTCGAGAAACTTTGCGCCTTTAGCCATGCCGCAAGCAGTAGAAATGCCTTGACCGAGCGAGCCGGTAGACATATCAACGCCGGGCGTCAAGTTCATGTTAGGATGTCCTTGCAGATATGAACCATGTTTGCGGAGCGTTTTCAAATCTTCGACGGGGAAAAATCCTTTTTCAGCGAGCGTGGCGTACAAAACGGGAGCGCAATGACCTTTGGAGAGAACAAAGCGGTCGCGGTCTTCCCACTTCGGGTTTTTCGGGTCGACGTTCATTTCGACATTGTAAAGGTAAGCGAAATAATCGGCAACAGAAAGCGAGCCGCCCGGATGCCCGCTTTTAGCGGCGTGCGTGCTGATTAAAATATCTTGCCGAATCTTGTTTGCTTTCAGTTGCAAATTTTTGAGTTGGTCATTTGTCATAAAAAAGGCGCGCCGAACGCGCCCTTACACTTCCTTTCTAAAAAATTTTTATTCGGCAATGAATTTGTCGATAACAGCGGTATATTTTTCGGTCAAGCCTAAATCTTCAATCAAGCGGATAATGCTGTAACGTGTGCGGACTTCGCGCCCGATATAAATAGCGTCGTGAATGAGTTGCGGCGAAATGCCGACGTCTTGCGGACGGAGCGGAGCACCAGCGCGGCGGAAAATGTCTTCGATAAATTCTGTGCTTTTAGCCGACTTTGCCAGAGCTTTAATTTCAGCCCAATGCTCACGAATTTTTTCGATACGCTTGATTCTGGCGTCAATGTCGTTGCGTTTATCGGTCTTTGCGGCGCGGATAACACCTTCGGCGGCAGGACCGTAATATTTGCGAACGTCCTTTTCCCAATCGGCTTGGTTAAAAGCTTTAGCGTGAGTGATTGCCGCGTCGAAGTCAGGATTTTCTTGCGCTAAAGTCTCGTAAAGTTTGGCGACGATAATGCTTGTAATGCCGACTTTGGTTCCGTGTAGCAGAGCTTCCTTACCTTGAAACAGATATTGCATTTCGAGATAATGGGAAAGGTGATGTTCGGAGCCGGACGCGGGGCGCGAGTTGTTGACGTAACTCATGGCAATGCCGGTGCGAATCAAACCTTCCATAACGTCTTTAATCGCTTCAGGTTCGCGGCGAGTCATGGCGTCAATCCACGCAACGCATTTATCAAGCACGTCTTGAGTAATTTTGGCGGTCATTTCGCAAAAATATTCGCCGTTTACGATTTGGCTGAGCCGCCAATCGGTGAGCGCAGAATATTTGCCGATGATGTCGCCGAAGCCCGCAAGAATCATAACTTCTGGCGCGTCTTTCAAAATGTCAGTGTCGCCTAAAATTGTGCGGGGCAAATTGCAAGGGAAACTGCTTTTCAAATTGCCGACTGTGGGAGCCGCCGTATCGGAAACAAAACCGTCCATAGAAGGCGCAGTCGCCACAAGCACTTCCGGAATATTTACGCGGCGGCTGATGTATTTTGTAATGTCATTGAGGACGCCGGTACCGACCGCCAAAAGCAAATCAGTTTTCTCGCCGATGGCGAAGAGAATACTGCCGGCGGTTTTTTCGTCGGGAACGAGAACGGGCTTGCCGGGAAAAATGAACGAGCGATATTTAATGCCGGCATCTTCGAGTTTTTGAGCAACTTTTTCGCCCGCGACCGCGTAAGTGTTCTCGTCGGCGATGATTAAAGGTTCCTGCGCCTTGTAGAAGCGAACGACTTTTGCGACACGGTTAATTGCGCCGCTCTCGATGAAAATGTTGTCCATGTCCATGAAGTGAGTTTTTCCGCAAGCGCAGGAGAAATGTTCGCCCAGAAAACCGCCAATGTTCATGTCCGCAACCTTTTTCGCAGTAAGTTCCATATGTATCCTTCCTTCCAGAAATTTTTTCATGCCAAATATACCAATCAAGGGCGCGAGAAAATTTTTTTATTTTGCGCAGGACATTTTTAGCCCCAAAAATTAAAGCCGAGCGACTGCGGTTAGTTTACGCAATCGACCGGTTATTTTTTTATGCGTGTGCATTTAAGGGCGTAAAAAGTGAATGATTCGCGGCAAAGTTTTGGTGCTAAACTGCGCCACAATGGAAGACAAAAATTTTTCGACGAGGTGATTTTATGAAGGTGATTGTAGTCTCGCACGGCGACTTCGCCAAAGGGATTCTAAGTAGCGTTCAGATGTTGCTCGGACCGCAAGAAGACCTTATGGCGTTCGGACTTTATCCGGAGGAAGATCGCGAAGTCTTGCTGGAAAAAGTTCGCACGGTTCTCGACACGGTTAAGGACGGCGAAGAAGTCATAATCGCTTCTGACCTTTTTCACGGGACGCCGTTCAATGTGTGCGTGAAACTTAGTGAGCATTACAAGTTCGAGCACATAACCGGAATCAATTTGCCGCTTTTAATCGTGATCATGATGGACAGGCTTGCGGGCAATTCCGCGCAGGAAATCAGCAATCACGTCATGCAAGAGGCGGCCGGCACAGTTATTTACGTCAACAAAATTTTGGAAATGGCAAAGGGTATGGACGAAGACGAGGAGGACTAAAAATGAGAAATTTAATTTTGGCAAGAGTGGACGACCGTTTGATTCATGGCGAAGTTGTTACGGCATGGATTCCGACCAAACGTGCGACGCGCATTATTATCATTGACGACGAAGTTGCCGTCGACCAATTCAATGTTCGCGTTGTTAAGGCGTTGGCTCCCGAAGGTACTAAATGCTTTGTTTACACGGTCGATAAGGCGGCGGAAAAATTGATGGTGCCCGGCGTGCCCGATGAACGTTTGCTCCTTTTGGCAAAGACGCCGACAACTTTCAATCGCCTCATCAAAGCGGGCGTTCCGCTTAAAGAAGTCAATCTCGGCGGCGCGGGCATTCGCGGGAAGCGTCAACCGTTTATCAACAATGTTTCGCTCGACCCCGACGAAGTTATAGCTTGCGAGGAAATGCAAAAAGCCGGTTGCCGTGTTTACTGTCAACTCGTGCCCGAACAAGGCGTTATCGAAATCGGCGACGCGCTCAAGGCTGCCAAAGCCAATTTCGGCTTATAAGTTTTTGGAACGGGGATTGGGGGCAACAATGCTCCCGTCCCTATTCCGTTGAGAGGAAGTGTAAGACATGACAGAATTTCAAGCGTTGCTTTGCGGTCTGACCTACTGGATAGGCGTCGGCAACATTCCCTTCGTATCGCTCTGGATTGTCCAAAGACCATTAGTTTGCGGTTTGATTACCGGCTGTATTTTGGGAGACCCGATAACCGGCGCGGTAGTCGGTGCGACGATTAACCTTGTTTATCTCGGATTCATTTCGGCGGGCGGTTCCATGCCGGCTGATATGGCTTTAGCAGGTATCTTGGGCACGGCTTATGCAATCGTCGGTAATCTTGACGCACAAACGGCGTTGGCAATCGCGGTGCCGCTGGGCATTCTCGGAACAATCGTCTGGTATCTGCGCATGACGTTGGATTCAATCTTCGTGCACATGAGCGACCGCTACATTGCGCAAGGGCGATTCTCAATGTTGAGGGTTTCAAACGTTTTACTGCCCTGCTTATTCTCCGGCGCAATTTCAATCGCGCCTGCGGCGTTGGCGGCTTACTTCGGCGCAAGCTACATTCAAGACTTTATCACCTTCTGCGCGGGCACGCCGATGAGAATATTCCAAGTAATCGGCGGACTTATGCCGGCACTCGGTATCGCAATCACTCTGCAATACATTTTCAAGGGCGAAGCAAAATTGTTCCTGTTCTGCGGATTCATCATCGCAACTTGCTCCGGACTCACTCTAATTGAACAAGGTATCGTCGGACTTTTGGTCGCACTCCTTTACGTTCAAGTAACTGACAAAGTCGGCACGTCGGCTCCCAGTTCGGGCGGCGGCAGTTCAAATGCTACCAAAGACGTTTCCGATCCGGATTACGACCCTGACGAAGATTGAGAGGAGGCTGGTTTAAATGGAAGAAAAAAAGAAACTCATTCCACGCGGCAAAGTCATTCACGCCGCACTTATCTGGGAAACATGGGTTCAGACCTGCTACAACTACGAACGCATGATGGGCATTGCTTGCGCGATAACTTTCTTGCCGGTTGTGAAATATCTTTATCCCGGCAACATGGAAAAACAAATCGAAGTCATGACGCGTCAAGCGGAATTCTTCAACGTGCACCCCGAATTTGGCTCCTGTATTTTGGGTATGGCAATTTCACTCGAAGAGGACAAAGCGCAAGGCGCGAACATTCCTAACGAGTTTATCACGAATTTAAAGACTTCGCTTATGGGACCTTTGGCGGGCGTCGGCGACACGATTTATCAAGGCGTCTTGATTCCGATTCTGCTTGCGCTGTGCATTGACATCACCCGCGCAGGTGACGGAAATATCTGGGGTTCAATCGTCTATGCAATTCTCATGCTGGTTATCAGCTACGGATTATCGGTTGGCAACTTCCTGTTCGGTTACCGCGCCGGCGGCGATGCTATCATGGATTTTTTGGAAAAGGGCATTCTGAACAAAATCCTTAAAGCCGCCTCGATAATGGGTTGTATGGTTATGGGCGGCTTGATCGTCAACTATGTCAGCGTGCACTGTGGCATTGTCATCAACGCTTCCGGCACCGAGTTTAAGCTACAGGAAAGTTTGTTCGACGCCGTCTTACCGAATATCTTACCGCTTATGGCGACGCTTGCGATTTATGGCGCAATGGTTTATCGCCACTGGACGAGCATTAAAGTTATCTTTGCAATCGTGGCGGTCGGTATTGTCGGCGGCTTCTTCGGAATTCTCGTTTAATCCCCTATTGAGGAGCTACGTCTCCTCTTTTTTATCAAGGAGCGTTTATAATGGATTTCAAAAAAATAAAATGTTTTGTGCTGGATATGGACGGCACGATTTATCTTGGCAATGAGCTTTTCGATTTCACGTTGCCTTTCTTGCAGAAGGTCACCGACACCGGGCGCAAATATTATTTCTTCACGAATAATTCTTCCAAAAGTCAGGCGGCGTACATTGAGAAATTGGCGCGGCTCGGCATTAACATTGAGCCGGAACAGATGATGATTTCTTCCCATGTTATGATAAAATTTCTGCAGGAGAATCACCCCGGCAAAAAACTTTTGGTCATGGGCACCGATTCGCTTTTGGCGGAGTTCAGACGCTTTGACATGCCGCTTATTTCTGAAGGCGAGACGCCCGACATTGTCATTATCGGCTTTGACACCCAACTGACTTACGAAAAACTTTGCAAGACTTGCGATTACGTCCGTCACGGCGCGATTTACTACGGCATCAATCCCGATTGGAATTGCCCCGTTGAAGGCGGCGAATTCATTCCCGACTGCGGCTCTATGGCTAAACTGATTGAGGCTTCAACCGGCAGATTCCCTGAATTTTTCGGCAAGCCTTCGCGTCATACGCTTGATTATATCATTAAGACGACGGGTGTAAAGCCGGAAGAAATTGCAATCGTGGGCGACCGCCTTTATACCGATATTGCAGTTGCGGCGAATTCGGACGTAAATTCAATCCTCGTGCTTTCGGGCGAGAGTACGCTTGAGGACGTGGAGAAAAGTCCAGTCAAGCCTACGATTGTTTTGCCGTCGCTTGCGTCGATAACTGAACTGCTATAAATTTTTTGGGGAGAAATTTTGATGAAAGCTATAATCTTGAAAAAGCCCGGCGACTTCGCGATTGAGGAAATTCCAACGCCGCAACCTAAAGCCGATGAAGTTTTACTGCGGATTATCACGAGCGGAATTTGCGTTAATGACGTGCGCGACTTCAAAGGCGAAAATAAACACAGCTTCCCGCGCATCGGCGGGCACGAATTTTGCGGCGTGATTGAAAAGCTCGGCAGTGAGGTCGACCCGAAAAAATTTCCCGTCGGACAAAAAGCCGTCCAATATGTCATTGATTCCTGCAGGACGTGTTATCTTTGCCGTCGCGGCGAGGAAAATATTTGCTTGAATATGGCACACTCGAAGACTTTGCAAAATCCCGACGGCTTATCGGGCTACGGCGGCTTCGCCGAGTTTATCGCGGTTAAGGCGGAAGAACTTTTGCTTTATCCCGACTCCGCTGACTTTGAGCGCATGGCTTTTACTGAACCGCTTGCTTGTGTAGTCAACAGCGTCAATCATGCCGACATTCGTTTTGGTGATGATGTACTTGTAATCGGCGGCGGGACAATGGGACTTTTGCACGTCCTGCTTTCTAAGAAAAGAGGAGCTCGCGTCATTTTAAGCGAGCCCATGAAAGAACGTAGAAAAAAAGCTTTAAATCTCGGTTGCGATATTGCCGTTGACCCGAAACTAATCGAGCACAAAGCCGACGTTGTTTTCGACACGACGCCAATTCCCGCCGTCGCTAAGCAAGCCATTGAACTGACTAAGCCGGGCGGAGTCGTCATGATGTTCAGTTCGATTCACCCGAACACGCCTGTTGAAGTCGATTTAGGCAAAGTTCATTCGCTCCAGAAAAAAATTATTGGCTCGGTCAATTCCACTGCCGCCGATTTTCAACAAGCCGTCCTGCTTATCGGCAAAAAAATTATCGACCCGACGCCGCTGATTGAAAAGATTTTCCCGTTTGAAAAATTTGGCGAGGCGATTGAAACTGCAGCACGCCCCGACACTTACAAAGTTATTCTAAATTTCAGCAACTGATTCACCAGCGAGGTGAAGCTTATGCTGAACCAACGACAAATCGGAATTTTATTGATCCTCTACGAAAATTTTGGTAGCACCCTGACGACTGAACAAATCGCCAGAAAGTTAAAGGCAAGCTTGCGCACCATTCAAGCCGACATGCAAATTATTCGCGCCGAACTCGAACAAATCGGTTTCGCTAAACTTCAATCGCGCCGCGCAAAAGGTACCGGCTTGCTAATCGAAGATCACACAAAATTTTCGGACTGGATTAACAATCTGTACATGCAACACACCGTCGGAGAAATCTCGTATCCTCTTGAGCGAATAACCCGCATAATTTACATTTTGCTTGAGCGGTTCCGCGATATGCCCATGCACGAACTGGAAGATATGCTTTACGTTTCGCATTCAACTTTGCAGAGCGATTTGAAAAATGTTCAAGCGAGCTTGCAACCTTTCCGCCTCAATCTTTCGCGAGACTGGAACCGACTTTTCATCACCGGCGCGGAAATTGATAAACGCATTTGCCTGGCAGAAAATGAACTTTACCTAACGCACCTGCAAGGCTTCGACAATGACGGCAAAAGCCATATCAACATGCAGCGAATTTCTTTCCTTAAAGACGTGCTGATTGATTGCTTTATGGAAAGCCGCTACTATATTTCCGACATGGATTTTAACAACGCCGTGTTGACGCTCAACATTGCGATTCACCGCATGCAAAAAAGTTTCTTCATCAAGGAAGGCGAGCTGACTGTTACCGGCAACATTGACAAGGAACTTTCTATTTCTCGAAAAATTTTTGAGCGAATCAGCGCGAGATTCTTTTGCGAGATTCCCGAATCCGAAATTGAATTTTTCGCCGTCTACCTCAGGGGCAAGGAAATTTTTAAAAATCACGACATCATTTCCGCCGAGATGGACGAATTCATCAACGACGCCTTTTCAAAAATTCGGCTGATTTACGGCGTCGATTTTACCAACAACATTAGTCTGCACATTTCCATTGCCTTGCATTGCATTCCGCTGATTGTTCGCATTAAGCACAACATGCAGATTCGGAGCAAAAGTTTGGCGAACGTCAAGCGAACTTTTCCGCTCGGATACGAGATTGCACAAGTTTTTACTTTCCTGCTTAAAGAAAAATACGTCGGCGACAAAAAAATTTCGGAGGACGAAATTGCTTTGATTGCCGCTCATTTTTATGGCAGTCTCCTTGAACTTCACCAAAAGAAAAAGCGGACAAGAGTTTTAGTCCTGTCCGAAATGAAAGTCAGCATGACCATTTTGCTACGCTCAATTATGATGAAATGGTTTATCGGAGAAATTTCCGTTCTCGACTTTCTTAACTCAAATAAAATGAACGAAAGTCTTTTGGACAACTACGACATTTTTTTAACGACCGAGAAAAATAAATTTTACGACAACGGCTTGGCAATGTATATCGCACCGTTTCCGACGGAGAACGACCGCAGGAATATCAAATTGTTGCTAGACGGCTTTGATGACCTTGAAGATATTTTGTACGTCTTTCATCGCGATTTATTTTTTGTTCGCGATACCGGTGAGAAATCGGAAATCCTTCGGCTTTTGGCAAGTCATGCCGAGAAAAAATTTTCCTTAGTCGGCCTTCATGCCGGAATGCTTCAACGCGAAAAAATCGGCAGTACCTTTTTCAGCAAAGGAATCGCAATTCCGCATCCGCTCCATTCCATTTCGTCGGATATCTTTGTCGCCGTTTATATCTCGAAAAATCCAATCGTCTGGGACGAAGAAGGAAACGCCGTTCAAGTTGTCACTATGCTCCACATTGGAAAAAATAATCCGCGCTCATTTCAGCTTTGGGATTATTTTGCCCGAATCTTGGAAGATAAAGATTTCGTCGACAAAATTGTTGCCGAGCCGACTTTTGAATTTTTCACGCAAAAGATTCGGTTGCTTATGACTGACGGAAATAAAAAACAGTAGCAGAGCAGCTTGAATAATTCGGTTTGTTTTTTTTTTGCGTCTATGACTATCCAAAGTCAAGGTGCGCAGCAAATTTTGCCCGGATTTAAAATATTGTTCGGGTCAAAAACTTTCTTTACGCCGCGCATTATGGCGAGACTTTTCGCCGGCAATGATTCTTTCAGATAAGGTTGCTTGACTAAGCCAATGCCGTGTTCGCCGGAAACTTGTCCTTTAAGTTCTTTCGCCTTCTCGTACATGCGATTCATTGCCTTGTTCATAAGCTCGTGCCATTTATCTTCCGGCAAATCATCTCTTAAAATGTAAACGTGCAAATTTCCGTCTCCCGCGTGTCCGAACGATTTTATCCGGATACCAATTTCCTCGCGCAGGTCGTGGACGAATTCAACAAAATCATTGACACGACTGCGCGGAACGACAACATCGACTTCGTCCATCATGGTTGTATTTCCCTTGATCGCCTCCAAAAACGCGCCGCGAGTTTTCCAAACCGGAGCGCTACGCTCCTCGGTGTCGGCAATAAGCAGGTCGATTGCTCCTTGCTCAAGACAAATTTTGGCAACGTCATCATAGTATTTGGTAATTTCCTCTTTGGTGTTGCCGTCGAACTTCAACAGCAGATAAGCGTCCGCCTGATTGTCGGGAAATTTTCTGCCTAAATATTCTTCCGCGTCCAAAATGACTTCGCGTTCCATAAATTCAATCGCGGTGGGCACAGCTTTTGATTTAATGATAAGCGGCACGGTGCGAATCGCCTGCGCCAAAGTCGGGAAGGGAATCAGCAAACTGATATTGCACTTTGGCAACGGCACCAAACGAAGAATCGCTTTTGTGATAAAAGCCAGCGTACCTTCGGAGCCGATAATCATATTTTTTAAGTCGTAGCCCGAACTGTTTTTGACGACCTTGCCGCCGAGTTCAAGTATAGTTCCGTCCGCCAAAACAACTTCAAGCGCACGGACAAAATCTCGCGTGACGCCGTATTTTACAGCGGTCATACCTCCGGCATTGGTGCTGATATTGCCGCCGATTGTCGCAGATTTTTCGCCAGGGTCGGGCGGATAAAAAAAGCCGTGTTCTTCCACGTAAGCGCGAAGTGTCATGATAAGCACGCCGGGTTCAACAGTCAGCGTCAAATTTTCCTCGTCAAGCTCCAAAATGTGATTCATCAGCGTTGTATCAATCATAATGCCTTTCTCGACAGCAACGGAAGCTCCGACAAGTCCGGTACCTGCGCCGCGTGGCGTAACGGCAATTCGCTTTTCGTTAGCGTACGCCAAAATTTTTGAAACTTCCTGCGCGGAAATGACACGCGCTACCAAATCTGGATAGGAACGCTTAACTGTCAACTCGTCGTGACTGTACTCCTCATTAATTTCGTCGCGCCAGAGAATTCGCTCGCGGTCAAGAAACGTGGCAATAATCGCTAAGTCTTGCTCGTCCATTTTCTTGTAATTCATGCTATTTCCCTCCCTTGCTTAATTTTCTCAATCAACTTCGGAATAATTTCGTAAAGGTCGCCCACGACGGCATAGTTGGCAACTTTAAAAATTGACGCTTTCGGATCGCTGTTTATGGCAAAAATTTTTTCGGAATGTTCCATACCGGCTACGAATTGAACAGAACCGGAGACGCCGCAAGTTATGATAAGTTTTGGGCGAACGGTGCGCCCTGAAAGACCAATTTGCCGCTTTGGTTCCAACCAGCCGTTTTCAACTAAAGGTCGGGTGCAAGCGTAATCGCCGTTGAGTACCTCGGCAAGCTCTCGAATAAGTTTCAAATCTTCCTTTTTCTTTACGCCGCGACCCGCCACAATCAAAACGTCAGCATTTTCAATACCAATTTCTCGCGGCTTTTCGATTATGCTCAAAACTTCAACTTTGCTCGTGAATTTAGCAGAATTCAATTCCAAAGTTTCAATACTGCCGGAAATTTCGTCGTTGCGTTTCGGCGCGTCCATAATTTTATAACGAACGGTTGCCATTTGCGGACGGTGATTGGGCGTGAGAATTTCCGCCATGATATTGCCGCCGAATGCCGGACGAATCTGAACTAAGTCCGTATTTTCGTGAATGTCAAGAACTGTGCAATCGGCAGTAAGCCCCGTATGGAAATGAGCCGCCACTCTGGGCGCAAGCTGTCGACCAACGGGAGTTGCTCCCACCAAAACGACCGCAGGTTTTATCTTGTCTATAAAAGTCTCAAAAGCTGTGGCATAATTCTCGATGTTAAAGCCGCGAAGTTCCCTTTTGTCGCAAATGTAAACTTTGTCAACGCCGTAATGAAGAATTTCCTGCGCCTTCTTATCAATACCTTCTCCGAGAAAAACAGCGTAAACGGGCTGATTGATTTTGGCGGCAAGTTCCCTCGCTTTACCGATAAGCTCGTAAGTGACGGGGTGAATTTTGCCGTCCACGTGGTCAACATAAACCGCAATGCCGCGCCAAGCAGATTTATCAATTTCGGAAAAAGTTTCTTCGACAAACTCAAAAACGCCCTTGCCCTTTCTAACGCAGAGTTTGCAAAGGCGGCAGGCGGAATTTATTTCGATTTTGCCGTCTTTATCTTCCATGGCTCCGAAGGGGCAAATTTTGATAAGCGCGGCGATGTCTTGCACCTTTTCTTGATGTACGATTAATTTTCCCATAATGCCGCCCTCCCGTTATGCAGTAAATTTCATTTTCTTTAACGCGCCGTAAATACGCTGGGATAAATCTTCGCCGGAACCCGTCCACGTCTCTTGAACTTTGTCGGAAGTTGGCGGAAAAATTTTCTGAACGCAAGTCGGCGAACCGTCAAGCCCGTAATTTTTTTCGTTTTTGTCGTTCATGTCGTTTAATGAATAGCGGCTGATTTCTCTGTTCGCCGTCGCCTTTTGCTTTTTATACGAAGGCAACCGCGGCTCGTAAATGTCTTTTTGAACCGTGATAAGGCATGGGAAAGGAACTTTCAATTTCTCGATGTCTTCGCTCATTTCCATATCAACAATTATGCAGTCAACTTCCGCCTTGTCGATAGCGCGAACGTTACACACGCAAGGAATACCGAGCATTTCCGAAACTTCCGGACCCACTTGGGCAGTATCGCCGTCGGTAGTTTGAAGACCGCAAATTATAATGTCAAACGTGCCGAATTTGCGAATGCCTTGAGAAAGCGTATAACTTGTGGCGAGAACGTCCGAGCCGCCAAATTTCCTGTCGGTAATAAGTCCGCCCTTATCCGCGCCCATTGCAAAAGCTTCGTAGAGTATAGTTGCCGCTTGAGGCGGTCCCATTGTCAAGACGCTGAGATTTCCGCCGTACTTTTCACGGAGTCTTAACCCCGTCTCCAATGCAAACAAGTCGTATGGATTCATCTTTGCATCTGCGCTGTTCCGTTTCAAAACTCCGGTTACGGGATCAACTTCCACTTTGTTGGAGCCGGGAACTTGTTTAATGCAAACTAAAATTTCCATCATTGCCCTCCTATCAAAAATTTTACACAAATTCTATTACGTCATTTTAACCGTTAATTATTTTCTATTCAACAGAAAGAAATCTCCGGCTCTCTAAAATTTAAAAGCCCCCTCCGAGTTCAGAGGGAGCTTTTTTATTCACATGAATCACACCAAAAATTTAATCTTGTCTGGGCTTGGGCACTTCGTAAACGTCAGTATGCAGGAATTCGCTTTTGATAACGTCATTGCCGCTGTACCACACGCGATAAATTGAAGGCGTCATATCGGAGCCTTCGCGCTCAATGGCAATCTCCGCGCCGCCCAGGTCGGCTTTGGTGCCCAAAATGTAAACGCTTAGCGTTGAGCCGTAAGCCTCGGCGATAAGGTAAACATTGTGCGGCAGGTCGTTGCGGAATTTAAAATCAAGATAACCGTCGGCAACGGTGGCATCTCTGCCGGGCGCGACGTAAGTGGATTGATAGAAATGCGAAGTGCGTTCGGTGGGAGTAAGTCCGGCGAGCAAAACCGCGTTGTAAAGCGTCGAGCTGACTTGACAAACGCCGCCGCCGTAATCCTCGGCAGGACGTCCGTTGATTATTACGCCCGCAACTTTGTAGCCCGCGTCCCAAGTGCGTTCGCCGACAGTATCATTAAAAGAAAAAGTCCAACTGCTTTTAACAAGCTTGTGCGAAATGGCGTTGGCGGCAAGCCAAATGTTGTCGCCGCGGTCGCCGGGATAATAATAAGTGCTGTAAGTGCCGATAACCGAATCAATTTCGGCAATGTCTTCTGTCGTGACGAAGGGCATAATATTTTCCGGCTCAAGATCAATAATTTTTTTGGGAAGGTTTAAAGTCGACAAAGGTTCGCGCAGATTTTCAGCGATCTGTTCGACGTCTAATTTTTTGCCGATGACGCCGGGAATTTTTTTGATTGAGCCGTCCGAAGAAAGTTCAACAACCGCATTGACGGGGTCTTTATTAACCTGCGCGGCGATGGCGGAAAGTTTTTCGTCAAGCAACGCCGAATCGTATTGCGCGGAAAGTTTCACGTCGCGACCGTTGAGAAAACATTTAATCTGGTTGTTGAAATTATCCAACAGCGAGCCGCCGCGCCCGTAATTTAAAGCTTCTTGCGTCGCCTTGTCAATCAGCGGCGTCAAATTAATTTCTTCGGGCGCAATTTCAAATTCCTCGTTGCCGTATCTGAAAGTCAGATTATGCATTTTCTGCGCGGCGGTGTCAGTGAAAAATTTTTCCGCTGTAGCTTTGGTCATGCCGCCGATCGGTTGTCCTTCGGAACTCACTCCGAGGATAATTTTGTCACTGTCAGCCACGGAACTTGAGAAAGCCAGCATCCCGACGGCGACGCCCGTAACCGTTGCCGCCAAAGCCAATAGACCTTTCTTCGAGAGAAAATTTTTAATGTTAAACTTTTCAACTTCAGTAGTTTCCACAAAAATTTCGCCTCCATATTTTATTCAGAACTATTATAACCTAAAAAAATTTTTTATCCAGTAAAATTTTAGTTAAAATTAATTTTACGAACGGTCAAATCGTTATGCCAGTGAACGTAGCCGCCGGGCAAACTCAAATAAGCGTTGGGGCTCACGACGTTGAATTGAACTGCGCAAGGGACAAAGTCGCACATTTCCGCGATTGTAAGTTCTTCGTCGAGCGGCTTGGAAATCAGGCAAGCGATATCGTAAAGTTCCTGTTGCCGCAATTCGACTTTAAATTTCCAATCGATAATATAAATTTCGCCCGCCTTCGCGTCGAAAATCGCTTTTGTATCGTGAAAGCGCGAGTCGGTGTAAATTAAATCAATGCCCGTGGAGTTGCGGATATGATAGCCCATGCCCAGACAATCAATATCCTTTTGGAAACGGACAATCATGCGCAAAATAACTTCCTGCCCGAAAATAACTTCGGAGATAAGTTCGCCGTTAAGATTCAGGAGCTGAACGTTTTCAAAAACTGCGCGCTTGTCGCCGATACGCTGATACGTCGCGTTTTTAATAAAAATATCTTTGCCGCGTGCGAGATTTTCAGCTGAAATTTTTTCTTCGACAAGATTTTTATCGGAGCCGCCGCGCAGATTATCCAAAAGATTATTTTGGCGTTGCGCTTGTTCTTCGGTAATTTCGCCGCGAGATTCAATCAGCATGTTGCGATAAGTTTCGACGACTTCTTTGGCGGAGCCGTCCATTAAAATTTTCCCCGACTTCATGAGAAAAGCCCGCTCGCACAAATTTTTTACGGCAAAAGTATCGTGGCTGACAAAAATAACCGTTACGCCGCCCTGAATCATCGAACGCATTTTATCAATACATTTGCTTTGAAAAAAAGCGTCGCCGACGCTCAAAGCCTCGTCGACGATTAAAATATCCGGCTCGACAAAGGCGTTGACGGCAAAGGCAAGGCGGGCGAACATTCCCGACGAATAAGTTTTGACGGGCTGATTGATAAATTCGCCAATGTCCGCGAACGCGATAATGTCGTCAACCTTGGAGTCCATGATTTCGCGGGTGTGCCCCATTAAAAGTCCGTTCATGTAAATATTTTCGACGCCTGTCATTTCGGGATTGAAACCCGCGCCCAATTCCAAAAGCGAGGCGATACGCCCGTTGACTTCGATTTTTCCGCCGCTTGGAGTCAGAACGCCCGTAATAATTTTTAACAGCGTGGATTTACCCGCGCCGTTTTTGCCGACAAGCCCGACATTTTCGCCGCGCTTAATCTCAAAAGAAATATCATTGAGCGCGTAAAAATCTCTGCTGTATCGCTTGTGGAACGGGTGAAAAGTTTCCTTGAGCCTGTCAATATCCTTGTCGTAGATTTTATAAATTTTGGTAAGATGCTCCGCCTTTATCGCTATCATTTTCCCTATCCCTTTTCCCCTCCCTACAATTTGAATTGAGAAACTTCGCCCTGCATTTCGTTTGCAAGTTCGGCAAGCGTTTTGCTTGAGTCGGCAACTTCCTGCATTGTCGCGGACTGTTCTTGGGTCGCCGCGCTGATTGAGCTTGCGTTTTCGCTTGACTGATTCGCGATTTTGCGAACGCGCTCCATTGCCGACAAAATTTCTTTATTGCTCGCGTCAATCGCGCCGATATCCTCAAGGTTTTTGGCGACATTCGTGTTGAGTTTCGCCGCTTGAGTTTCAATGCCGAGAAAAGCCGCGCCCGTCTCCGCAACCGATTGCGTACCTTCCTTGACGCTTTGATTGCCCTGTTCGATTGATTCGACGGCGGAAGTTGTATCCTTTTGAATTGTGGCGATAAGTTTGGAAATAGTTTCGGTTGCCGAGCCCGATTGTTCGGCGAGCTTGCGGACTTCTTCCGCGACAACCGCAAAGCCGCGACCGTGTTCACCTGCGCGGGCAGCCTCAATCGCCGCGTTTAGCGCAAGTAAATTTGTCTGCGAAGCAATGTCTGAAATAGTCTCGACAATTTGCCCGATTTCGTCCGAACGCTTGCCGAGTTCCCCGACGACTTTTGCCGAAGAACTGACTTGCTCCGCGATATTTTTCATGACAACGATCGCGACGTTGACTTTTTCCTTGCCGACCGCCGCATTGTTCGCGCTGTCCGCCGCAATTTTTTCCATTTCCTTGGCGGTCTCGCGCAAATCGTCCATTTTCTCGTGCATATCTTGAATTCTTTCTTCCAAATGTTGAATCGTCTGTTCCTGTTCTGCGGTGCCGTCCGTCAACACCGCCATATTTTTTGCAACCATGTTAATTGAATCGTTGGTTTGCTGAGTGCCGGCAGTCAACTCTTCGCCCGAAGCCGCGACACGCTCCGAACATTGCGCAATTTTCGTCAAAAGGTTTTTCAGGCGGATTTTCATATCGTTGACGCTTTCCGCCAAAACTCCCAATTCGTCGTTAGATTTAATTTCCAAATCTTTAATTCGCAAATTGCCGCCGGAAATTTTTTTCATAACCCCGACAACCTCGTCGAGTTGCCCGACCATTTTCCCGATAAAAAAATCTGACAAAAAAATACAAATAATCATAATCACGACGACCGCCAGCGCAATCGAAAAAATCAATTCCTCAACAACGTCGTCCATTTCGTGAACGCTGATGCCGACGAACAACATTCCGATTGTCTTGCCTGTCGTATCTTTAAGCGGCTGATACGCGGCGTAATGCTGTTCGCCCATAACATTTGCCTCGCCGAGAAAAAATTTCCCTTGAGTTATGACATTGTCAATGACAACGTCGGAAGCTCTTGTTCCGACAGCGCGATTGCCTTCGGAATCTTTAACCGTCGTGGCAACGCGGGTGTCGCCGTTAAAAATCGTGACTTTGCCGTTGCAAATGCCGCTTAGCAATTCGGCAATTTCGTTAATGCCGTCAATTTGCTGTTCGCCTTTGAAAAGAATTCCGTTGCGCAAATTCCAATCGCCGTAATAGCGATGATTCAAAATCTCCGACAGCGATTGAACATCGGCGGCGGCTTTCATCTGCAGAGCCTTGGCAAAACCTTCTTCGGCGCGAAAGTAACCGATAATCCCCATGAGCACACAGGCGATAACCACAATCGCATTGACCGCCAAAATCGACTTGGTTTTCAGTCCCATTAGCGAACACCTCTTTTAAAAACTTTTAATACTTCGCTGAAAAAATTTTGTGCATTTTATCATATCATCTGCGCGTTGTAAAAAATTTCTGCATAAGTTCGCGGCATTCTTCTTCCATGATGCCCGCCGTAACTTTTAATTGATGATTGAGCGCGGGATTATTCACGACATTGAAAATCGACTCCGCCGCCCCGAATTTTGAATCCGTCGCGCCATAAACCACGCGCTTTACTCTGCACAAGATTAACGCGCCCGCACACATTGCGCAAGGCTCAACCGTCGAATAAAGCGTACAATCTGAAAGTCGCCGCCGATTTAAAACTTTGCTCGCCTCGCGCAACGTCAAAATTTCCGCGTGAGCCGTCGCGTCATTAAGCTGTTCAATGCGATTGTGATTTTGACAAATTAAAATGCCGCCCTCGGCAATGAGAACGGCACCGATTGGAACTTCATTTTCCTGATAAGCTTTTCGCGCCTCCGCAAACGCGATTTTCATAAATTCTTTATCGCGATTCATGACTCTGCCTCCACAAAAATTTTTTTTACAACATTAACAGTCTGTCGAGACTGAGCCCGCTCGCATAAAACAGCGAATGCGTTCCGCAACTGTTCAATTCCAAATTATACGCTTCGGGAATTTCGGTTTTTTTGACGGGTTCAGTTTTTCTGTTCATGACGCGCCGCAATTCTTCGGCGAAACTTCCCGCTTCGTCGCGCCGATTTCTTCCGCTGTTAAAACGGTGTTTATTGTCGTGAGCAACGCCTTTAATCCTGGCAACCCGCTCAATTTTTTCTACTCTATCCAACATTTTAATCCACTCCTTTGGAAAAAATTTTGGCTGAAATATTTTTTATATCGTGTCCTTCAACAAAAATATCGTTTAAAAATCCCTCCTCCTTAAATCAAAAGGAACCCTACCTTTTACGGCAGAGTTCCCTGATTTAATTTTCGTTATAAAATTTTCTTACTTGAGAGCGTCGGCAAGTTTGCTGTTGACTTCGCGAGCCGCCGCAACGCTTTCTGCGAATTTAGCTTTTTCTGCTTCGGAGAATTCGACTTCGACAATTTTTTCGATGCCGTTTTTGCCGAGGATAACGGGAACGCCGATGCAGAGATCTTTTTCGCCGTATTCGCCTTCAAGGTAAACACAGCAAGGAATAAGTTTCTTCGCATCAAGAGCAATAGCTTCGACGAGAGCCGCCGCCGCCGCGCCCGGAGCATACCAAGCGGAAGTTCCCAAAAGTTTTGTGCAGGTTGCGCCGCCGACTTTGGTAGCCTCGACTGCTTTTTGAATTGCCTCTTCGCTGAGGAATTGGGTAACGGGGATTCCGCGATAAGTCGCAAGGCTGACGAGCGGAACCATAGTTTTATCAGCGTGACCGCCGACAACCATGCCGTCAATATCGGTCGGGGTTGCGGGATAGCCTGCTTCTTTGAGAGCTTCGGCGAGATAATAGCGGAACCTGGAGCTGTCGAGCATGCCGCCCTGTCCGATAATGCGATTGCGCGGGAGTTTCGTATCTTTAAGCGTCAGATAAGTCATTGCGTCCATAGGATTGGAGACAATAATCAAAATTGCTTCGGGCGAGTGCTCAAGGATTTGGTCAACAACACTCTTGACGATTTTTGCGTTGGTGCCGATAAGTTGTTCGCGAGTCATGCCGGGCTTGCGCGGAATGCCGCTCGTGACAACAACGACTTGCGATCCTGCCGTCGCCGCATAATCATTCGTCACGCCGACAACTGTCGTATCGAAATTGAGCATGTGCGCCGTCTGCATCATGTCCATCGCTTTGCCTTCGGAAAGACCTTCTTTAATGTCGATAAGGACGATTTCACTTGCAAAACCTTTTGCCGCGAGGACGTTTGCCACGGTCGCGCCGACGTTACCGGAACCAACTACAGTTACTTTCATTTAAAAATGCCTCCTCAAAAATTTGTTAAAATTATTTTAGCATAATCAATCATAATTTTCTACAAGAATTTTGCACGACGTGAAAATTTTTATTCGACTTGCGAAAAATCTTCCTTGCCAACGCCGCACAGCGGGCAGAGAAAATCTTCCGGCAAATCTTCAAACTTCGTGCCCGGCTCAATCCCGTTTTCGGGGTCGCCCTGTTCTTCGTCGTACTCGTAACCACAAACGTTGCAAACCCATTTCATGATAAAACCCTCCCAAAATTTTTTCCGATTATAACACGCGCCAATTTTTTTTCAATCGTTAAACGATTATTTTTTATATTTCATCTTCCAAACATCTTAACTTTCCCTGAATTTTGACAGCGTCGCGGGATTATTTTATAATCAAAAAAACTTTTAATCAAGCGGGAGAGATAAAAATGACAAAAGGATACGTGCCGCGAATTTTGCTTTGCGGAGACTTAAAATCGTTTTGCGACGCGGCGGACATGGAAGTTGAGATTGTCGGACAAATTTCTTTCACGGGCTCGCCCGAAAGCGGCGAACTTCATATATTTCCAAACCATGAGAACGCTTTAACTTATGTGCCGAAAAATTTCCATGTTTTTTTAAACGGCGCAGAAATTTCTGTCGACGAGTTGAAAAAAATTTTAGACGGCGCGGCGGATTATATCGTCTTTGACAACGTCAGGGAATTTATCGAACGTTTTAACGATTTATATACGCTGAAAATTTTCGGTCGATTTATTTCTCGCGAAATTCTCTTCAGGCAGGCGCGACATAATTTTTATGTCAACCAAAATTTTATTGAGCTTTCCAAAATCCTCCACGAAAATAAAATTTCCAAGCTTCTGGACGTCGACGCCTTTTTCTATGAGACGGATATATTCATGTTTGAAAAAATGTTTCCGAAAACAGACGCCATTGCCAAAAATCTCAATCGGAGCGACTTGATTGCGGAAAATTTTTACGGTCAAATTTACGACACGCTTGCCGCTTGCCGATTTAAAACTTTCGATGCGATTATGATTAACGAACGCTCGCCCGAAGATTTTATAAACATCATTATCGAGACGGAAGCTTTATCGGAAAAGATTTTGACTTTTGCCCGAAAAAATTCCGCGCTTGAAAAATTTTTAGCGGATAATGAAAATGCCTTTGAAAAAATTTCGCGCTTCCCCGTCGTCAACGGGAATTGGTATCTGATAAAAAAGCGCGTCCGGAAAGATTTTTGCGTTTACGTCGTGACGCATAAGGACGTTAAGCTTGACGCCCTGCCCGAAGGTTACAGGATAATTCACGCGGGGCACGCGATTGCCAAAGAAAAATTCGGCTATCTGGGCGACGATACCGGCGAAAATATCAGCGAGTTAAATCTTTACCTCAACGAAGTCACCGCGCTTTATTGGATTTGGAAAAACACTTCGCACGCGATTATAGGGCTGAATCACTACCGCCGATTTTTCACTGAGGATAAGAACACAAATTCTGCTCTTGATTATTTTGCCTTTGAAAAAATTTTGTCGCGGGAGGCAGCGGAAAAAATTCTTTATGATTATGACATAATCGTTGCCAAAAATAATATGTCGCGTTTTCCCGTGTCTTATTGGCACAGATTGCTTAGCGGCGAAGACTTGGAGCAATTTGTCGACCGCATTTTCAGGAAGCATATCGCGCTTAAGCAACCCGACTATCTCGACGCCTTTGAATATTTAGCAAAGTCTTTTACAGGTTTTCCCTATGAAATTTTTATTACGCGGCGAAATATTTTTGAAGCTTATTGCGAGTGGATATTTTCTTTCCTGCTTGACGTGACGGAGGAAATTTTTGCCAAGACAAATATTCGACAAATTAACAATCCCAGAAAGTACAGAATGATTTCTTTTTTTGCGGAGCGGCTTTTGACTTTGTGGCTTTGGAAAAATCCTTTGAAGATAAAAAAATTGCCCGTGCTGTTTCGCAAGGGCGTTTAAGCAGAGGTGATTAAAATGAAAATTCGAGGTGCGGTTATTATAGAACAGGGCGTGACATTCGCAATAGTCGTGGTCAATCAGACAGTTACAAATTACACTTCGCGGGCAGTTCGCGTTCGCCATGCTTTAGCGCAATTTTTTAGGAACATGCCGATAATTTTAATGTCGCAGGACTCCAACGGCACGCCGCATTATTACGGGCGCAAGGATATTGTAAAATTTTTGCAGTCGATTCGATTGGATCAAATTCCGTGGAAGGAGTATTACATTTACTAATGGGGAAAATTTTATTGCACATGTGTTGCGGACCGTGTTCGTGTTATCCCGTGAAAAAATTGCGCGAGGAAAATTTCGAGCCGGTCGGCTATTTTTTTAATCCGAACATTCACCCTTACCGAGAGTGGCGGCAACGTTTGAAAACTGCGCGGGAATTTGCGGAGAAGGTCAGGATAAATTTTTTTGCGGACAATCATTATCGCCTGCGCGAATATCTGGAAAAAGTTTCGGGCGCGGTCGATTGGCAAGACACGCTTGAAAATGCGGACGGATTTCATAAGCGTTGCGGCATTTGTTATTCGTGGCGATTGAGTGAGGCGGCTCGTTTTGCGTCGGAAAATAATTTTGAAATTTTTACCTCGACGCTTTTTTACAGCCGTCACCAAAATCACGAGCTCATGAAAAAAATTGCCGAGCACTTTGCAGAAAAGTTCGGCGTGAAATTTTTTTATGAAGACTTCCGCGCAGGTTGGCAGGAGGGCATTGATTTAAGTTTGGAGTTGGGGCTTTATCGGCAGAATTATTGCGGTTGCATTTTCAGCGAGGAGGAGCGTTTCAGCAATGACGTTCGCAAGGCGCGGAGAAAATTTTTCAAATAAAAAAATCGCCGAGCACTTTGAAATGTTCGGCGTGAAATTTTTTTATGAAGACTTCCGCGCAGGAAAAATTATTTCTCGGCGTTGGCGGCTTTATTTTCTTCGATAACTTTTTCAGCGAGCTTATCGGGCATGGGGTCGTAATGCGAGAATTTCAGCGAATAAGACGCCCTGCCTTGAGTTTGCGAACGCAAATCGGTTGCGTATTTGTAAAGTTCGCCGGACGGAATCAACGCTTTGACTTCGGTCATGCCCTTGCCTTTAGGATCCATGCCCAAAATTTTTCCGCGTTTGGAGTTGAGTTTGCCGATAATGTCGCCCATATAATTTTCGGGTGTGAGGACGGTAATTTCTTCAATGGGCTCAAGCAAAATCGGGTCGGCGGCGAGGACGCCTTTTTTAATTGCGATAGCCGTAGCCATTTTGAAAGCCGCTTCGCTGGAATCGACGCTGTGATAGGACCCGTCATAAAGATTGACGCTGACATCAACGACGGGATAGCCCGCGATAATTCCCTGCGCCAAAGTCTCGTAAGTACCCTTTTCGACGGCGGGGAAATATTGACGCGGAACACTGCCGCCGAAAATACTTTCCGAGAAAACGACGTTGAAGGGCTTGTCGGTTTTTTCCTTATTCGGACCGATTTTCAGCCAAACGTCGCCGTATTGCCCGTGACCGCCGGATTGTTTCTTGTGCTTACCTTGAACTTCGACGCTTTTGCGGATTGTCTCGCGATAAGCAATGCGCGGCTCGCTGAGAACCATTTGGACGCCGAATTTGCGCTGAATTTTTTCGCTCAAAATATCCAGGTGAACTTCGCCGATACCCTTTAAAATCGTTTGGCGCGTCTCCGCCTCTTTGATTAACATAATCGTCGGGTCTTCGTCCTGTTGACGAGTTATCGCGCTGAAAACTTTATCTTCCTCGCCCTTCTTGACGGAGCTGACCGCCATTGCAAGCATAGGTTCGGGATATTTAATGCGTTCGTATTTAATCGGCGCGGCTTTATCGCAAAGCGTGTCGCCGGTTTTGGCGTTGGCAAGTTTCGAGGTAACGACGATATCGCCCGCGTGCGCAACGTCGACGGAAATTTGTTTTTTGCCCTGCATTGTGAAGAGACCGTTTAAACGCTCCTGTCCTTCCGAGTTGTCGCCGAAAAGTTGATAAGTGGCGTCGCCCTTCATATCGCCGCTGAAAACGCGAACATAAGACATTCTGCCAACAAACGGGTCGACGAGCGTCTTGAAAATTTGTCCGCTGAAAGGCTCGCTGATTTTGCGCTCAACGAGTTCATCAGTTTTGGGATTAATGCCTTGATAATCTTTTGTATCGGGCGCGGGGAAGAATTCGACAAGGCTGTTGAGGAATTTTTTCACGCCGATATTTTTAAGCGCACTGCCGACGAACACGGGGAAAACTTTAGCTTCGCGAATACCCTGCGCGAGAGCTTCGGAAATTTCGTTTTCGTCAAGGTCTTCAACATCGCCCTCAAGATATTTTTCCATGAGTTCATCGTTAAATTCGGCGACAATATCCAGCATGCTCAAGCGGGCGTCTTCGACTTCGTCGGCAAGGTCGGACGGAGTGTCAATTTTTTCGTCGTCGGCTTTAACTTTCGAGAAAACTTTAAGCAAATCGATAACGCCTTTAAAATTGTCCTCTTTACCGACGGGAATTTGAACGGGGACGACGCCGCTACCGAATTTGTCTTTTAGTTGAGCAAGAACTTTTTCAAAGTCGGCGTGTTCGCGATCCATTTTTGTTACGAAAAAAGCGCGGGGCAAATTGAGACTCTCGGCTAGACTCCAAGCCTTTTCCGTTTCGACTTCAACGCCCGCACTTGCCGACACGACGATAAC
>CAMNEX010000014.1 GCA_946536825.1 uncultured Selenomonadales bacterium
CAGAAAAATTCAACGCGAGTTTGTCCGAAGCCTTGCCCCGTAAGCCGCCCGACGCCCGAAAATTCTCCGAACGCGGCAAGCAAAATAAAAACTTTTTGAATATCTTCGCTAAATGCCTCGACGTTGTAAAAAAATTTTCCCCAGAAAGCCAACGTCCCGCGGTCGGGCGCGAAATAAAATTTTTTACTCTGTCCGCTCCACTTCGTCAAGCGAATCTGCGCGGCAAGCTCCTGAATAATTTTTTTGTCGACAGCGGCGGGCATTTCGGCTTGAGTCCATTTGTCTGCAAGCGACGCAAAAATCAATTCGGCGCGAGGATAGGGCGCGTCAAAATTGTCAATGCGAAATGAAACCGGCGACACGAAATTAAAACAAATTTTCTTAACCGGCTCATGATTTTTGATTCGCGAAATAAAATCACTCACCGCGAAGCTTGAATCTGCGCGAATTTTTTCAACGCTCAAACTCAACGCGCCCGCTTGAATTTTGTAGTTTTCGGGTAAAGACATTGCCGCTTGCAAAATTTCGGCATTTAAGCCCGTCACCCGCCAGATAAATTTGTCGCCGTGGCGCACTTGCCAACGTTCCTCAAAGCTCGGAATTTTTTCTGCGGGATCAAGAAACGATACCGTAAACGGTTTTAAATTCATTTTGCTGTGAATGAACTTCCCCAGCGCGGGCGAATTTTCATTTAGGATTTTGAAAAACGCCGCGTGCATTAGTCGTCCGTTGATAAAAGGCAAGCGTCCGGAATTTTCTGCTCGAAGTTCATAAATCAACGCGCCAATCATTTTTTTACGACCTCAAAAATTGTCGGCAAAGGCGCACGGGTTTTAAATCTTTGGTCGACGCTGTTTGAAACGTCGCCGCTCATGTTTTTAATTTTTTCGTCCCAATCGGGGCGGCTCGTCTGCGACCAATCCAAAATTTTTTTCAGCTCCGCCATAACTTTTTGCCAAATGCCCGACATATTTTTTCCCGCCAGGTAATTTTTAAAGGCGTTGAGATAATCGGCGGGATTTTCTTCGCGATAAGGATTTTTCCAGCCGTCCGCGCCGAAAAGTTCGCTGTAAGCCGTTTCGCTTTCAATGAAAAGTTTCGGCGTAATTTTTATGCTGCCGAAGCCGAAAGGTCTTCCCTGCCCGATTTTGTAAGCCGCAGTTTGCAAGCCGTTTAAATCGAACATCATAAGGAGTGCGCCCAATTCAATCGCGCTGAGATTTTTAAAGCGAATTTTCGACGCAAATTTAATTCCCGACTTAAGCGGCGTCATTTCCCGCGTCAAGCGTTTGTCGGGAGCTTTGCCTTTATCAAGTTCCAATTCGGATTGCGACGCTCGCCAATCGGGCTCGGCTCTGTGCCAATAAAATTTATAGCCGCGAATTTGCGCGTCGAAAGAATCCCAGTGATTTAAATTTTTGCCGTCCTGCTTGAGATAAAATTGATAAGAAGTCGGGTTGGGATTCATAAGCGGGTGCGTCGTCGTCTGTGCAAGCTCGGAAATTTTTTCGTAAGGAGTCGCGTCCTCGAAATAAACGCGGCTCGCCCAAAATTTTTCTTTGCCGAAAATCAAATCTGTAAAATCAAGCGCGTCATTGCCCGAAATTTTTACCGTGTCGCCAATTCGATTTTTGTAGGGAATGCGGAAGCATTGCCCGTGCCCAAACGCCGTGACTTGCCTGTCCTCTTCAAGATAGTGGCAGGGAATCAAAGTTTTTATATCGGGCAAATTTTTTCCCGTGAGCCGCTCAATTTCTCTGCGCTCCAAAATCCCCTTGTCCGTGAAAAGATTGACGCCGCGCCGGTTCCTGTCGTGTTCGTAAGAAGTTTGAACTTCGTCGGGCAGTTCAACCCAATGATCGCGGCTCCAATCGACGTAATCAATTTTCGTGAAGCGAATAAATTGCTTGCCCTTGCGCTTTTTATCCTCGTTGCTGAGTTTTTCATAAGTTCTTTTATCGCAAAGTTTATCGTGCCGCTGGCTGCCCGTGATTATGTAAGCCGTGCCGCCGCGCCACTCGACGCAACTGGAATTTCTTTCGGGAACAGTCACGTTGAATTTTCGTTCGTATTCCAAAATCAAAATCCTGTCGTCCTTGCGGTCGGTGCGATAAATCGACGGCGCAATAAAAAATTTATTGTCACTTCTGCGAATAAGAAAACCGGGACGCGCATTTTTTATCGGGCGCAATTTGCCGTCCCCGCCGCGCCGGGAACCTTTCATTCTGTCGTTGTAAAGTTTATTTAATTCGTTCATCCAATCGGGCGAATTTCGCGACGCCATGAGGCAACGGAAATAAATATGTTCGTCGTTGAAGTCCTCGCCTTTTTTATGCGTCTTCGACCGCCCGCGAAAGGTTCCGCATGTCACAACTTTGAAAATATTTTTGAACATGCCGCGCAACGAACTGCCGGGGATAATCGGCTTATCGGCGGGCGCAAAACTCTTCGCGCCGTTGCCCCCGATAAAAAGCGGCGTCAAAGTCTCAATGTCCAAAGAAATTTCTCCGCTGAAAAGTTTTTGGCTACTCATATATTCCGCAAAATTGGCAGGATTATCAAGCGGCGCAGGCAAAACTTTTTCGGGCAATGAAACGAAATTATAAGGCGCGGTCGCCGCATTGGAAAAATTTCTCGGCTGAAAATCTTTTTGCTGAAAATTTCGCGGCGGCGAATTTTTTTGTTGGGAAGAATTTTCCGACGGCTTTCTCCCGAATAAATTGCCGAGCGCGTCGAAGCCTTTTAATTTTGCCAATTCAATCGCCGTCCTTTACAGAATCGATCGCGACAAATCTATAATCAACGTAGCCGCTCAAGCCCGTTGCCGCGTCGCTGTCGATATAATTCCGCGTCGTGAGTCCAAAATTTTCGCCCAAAAGTTGCGAAAAACTGTCGACATAAAAATTTCCCGTGCCGTCTTCGTCGCGAACATATCGCCCGCTGAAAGTATTTCCCGAACGCTTGAGATGAATTTCCTCGCGTTCGTTGAAAATGCGACACTCTAACCAGTCGTCAAAATTCGGCGGGAGATTTTCTTCAAGCAAAAGTTTTTCGCCGTCGAATTTTCCACGTATGATATTTTGAATTTGCCACGCTATAAAAATTCCGCCTGAAATTTTTTCCCGCAAAATTTTCTCAAGCTCCTGCGGCGAACAATTTATCTGCGCGGAAAATTTTTTACATTCGCGGAGTTGCAGATTATTTTTCGCCAAATCCAAGCCGTTCATTTGCCGCCACCTCCCGAAAAATTTTTAAGAGCCGCGGCGAATTTTTCAAGCTCCGATTTATCGCCGTCAACCTTGCCACTCGCGCCGAGTTTGTAAGTTTTGCCCTTGAAATTTATCTCGGCGGAATTTCCGCGAACAGTGCCGCGCCCGACAGCTTTTTCTCCACCAATCGCCAAATGCCCCAGCCATAAATCCCTTAGCAGGAAAAGCGCGAGCCCCGCCTCAAAATTTTTGGCGTCGCGAATTTCCAAATGGATTTTCAGCGTCGGCTCGCCGAAAATTTTTTGATAAACGGGCTTTGTCGTGAAAAGTGTCCCCTGCAATACGCCGCCGGTAAGTCTGTCGAGTTTATTGCGCGTGTGCAGAACTTCGGAGAAATTTTTCGGCGAAATATAACTTTCCTCGACGATAAAGCGGCTTTTGCCTGCCGAATTGCCCATTAAATTTTCCAAAATTTTTTTATCGCAACCGAGTTTGTCAAAAATATATTCTGCGCGGTGCCGCAAAATTCCCTTGAGACTTGTGCCGGGTATGACGAAATCATTTCGGCTTTTGAGCGTTGCCGCCGTGACGGAAGTGTTATTAATTTTTTCGGTTGCGGTGTAGTCGCGGATTATGAACGACGAATTGAAAATAAAATCGGCGTCGACAACAAAATCATTTTTGGCGGCGGAGAAATTTTCAAGAGACGGCGAAATTTTTTTCGTGGAAATTTTATCAGTCAGCCAGGCGATAACGTCGGCTTTATCGCGGAAATCGTAAAAGCTCGCATTTAAATTTTCCACCGAAACCAAACCGAAGCCCTTTGCAGTAAACGCGCCGAGCCGAATGCCGTCTTGAAGTTTTTTCAGCAGGCGAGCAACAATTTCCAAAATTTTTTTTACGGAATGACAGCCGCGCAGATTTATCAAAAGATTCAGCGAGCCGGTCGCGCCGCGCTCCACAGCCTCAAAATCGTATTTGCCGCCGTCAACGAAAGTATCGGTTACGCCGTTGATTTTTACGCCGTCGCGAGAAATTATTTCGCAATTCGCAAGCGCAATGTCGTCAAGCTGAATGGAACTTTGCATATCGTTTAAATCGCCGAAGATTTCTTTGACGGAGTCGGGCGCGATAGTTTCAAGCCACTCGCGCAGGACGCCGCAAAGCGAAGTTCCCGGAATAAACGGTTTGCCTTGACGATTTTTCAAAACATGAACGTCGCGGAAATTGTCGGCGGTTTCGCCCGCGCCGTCTCCGATTAAAAGCGGCGACTTCAAAATCAAATCGCCCGTAATTTTTATTTTCCCGATAACGCTTGAATTATTCACGCGCCTCGCCTCCCTTCGACGCGGCGGCAAGTTTCCTGGCAAAGCGGAAATAATTCGTCAGATATTCCGAAAAAAATTCGTCGTCGGAAAAATCTGTCTCAGTAAAATTGATATCGCCGCGAACTTTAAGCAGTTCGGAATCTCCCATTAAATCGTGAATTTCATGCGGGAGCGGCGCAAGTCCCGTGAGCACGTCGAAAAATTTTTGCCCGTTCGCCATGTAAAAATTCTTTAAATGCTCATTGAACTGACTGCCGCCGCGAACTTCAAGTTTCAACCGCGCCTTGAAATTTTCGCGCAGATTTTTTCTGTCGACACTCGAAAGCAAGCCGTCCAGGCGCGTGAAAAAATGCGTCACGTTGCCGCGCAGTTTTAATTGACTGCGCAATTTTTCGGCGTCTTCATGCGCATAAATTCTGACCTGCTCCAAAAGATGCGCCGTTAAAATTTTTTTTGCAAGGGCAATCGTCGCGCCGGATAATTTTTCGGGCTTTAAAATTTTTTCGTTGTCGACTTCTCCGAGCACGAAATTTTCTTCGGGCGTCCAAACTCTCAACTGACCAAAGCCTTCCTCAGTGCGAAGACCGAATCCCGCGAAAATTTTTTCATTGAGGATTTTTTTATCGTCGGCTGTAAGGGCGTCGGAAGCTTTCAATTCAAAGACCGAGCCCGCCGCCAAGCCCGAAACTCGCGGACGTTTCATGCCCCACGGTATGACGAAATTTTCAATCTCGACGCTTGCCGCAAAAATTTTTCCCAATGAAAAATTCCCGCCCAATTTCTCGACAACTTCCGCTTCCAAAATTTTTTTCGCGCTGATAAAGCAATCGTCTGCGGGAATCAGCGGTGTATCCAAGCGCAGAAAACTTTTCTTTAAAATTTTTTCTGTCGGAACTTTCTCGACTGCGCTGAAAGTCACCAGGCATTTTCCGTATTGCGTAAAGCGCGATTTCCCGACATACGCAACCATTTTATTGCCGTCCAAATTCAACCCGTCGCGCAGTTTCTTTAAAATTTTCCCGTCACCGAGAATTTCGCCCTGAAAATTTTGTTCGGCGTCAATCGCTTCGTAATTGTAAATCGGCTCGTCGATACTCCTGCCCGCGAGCCGCTCTTTGTCGCCGTTGCGGCTCATGTGCGTGAAAATATTTGTCTTGACCTGCGCGGAATAAATTTTTTTATCGACAAGCACGCCGAGCCCGCGAAAATTTTTGCAACCGCGCAGAAGATTTTTCGCCTTAAATGAATCAAAAACTTTGTCATCGTCGGAAGTGCCCGCCTTAGCTTTTTGCAACGACAGCGGCAGGACGAACGAACGCTGATTTAAAATTTCAAGGTTGGCAGGTAAAAATTTCAAATCGCCAAAAAAAATTTCGCGAAAGGTTTTGTCGTGAGCTTCGTCTTTGAGTTTTTGAACTTCGACGAATCGCGACGCCAGAACGCCACGAATTATCGAACCGCTGAATGAATTATTTTCTGACGTTAAAATTGTCGGTGACAGTGTTTTTATGGAAAATTTTAATCGGTGCATAATCACGCCCCCTCCGCGAAAAATTTTTCTGCAATTTGCTCCGCAGTCAAGCCGTTGAAATTTGCCATGCATTTAATCCGCCCGAATCCGCGATTCCTTTTCAAGCCCGCCGAGGACAAATTTTTAATCGCTAAAGCCAGGACGTTCAAAACTTTTTGGTCGGCGTTGAGCAAAATAATTTTCCCGAAAAATTTTATCCCGTCGTCAAGGGCGCGCATGTTGTGGAGCGAGCCGGCGGCGGCAATTCCGTTTTCGAGCCTTGTCTGATAGCGTATCGAAGTAAAAGAATTTAGAACTTCGGCGGCGGTGAAAATTTCGGGATAAGTCGCCTGAAGATATTTCCACTCCGCGCAGAATTTTCGATACTCTTCGGCGGGAAGGATATAAAAATTCGGCACAATCAGCTGAACTTCGCTTGCCGAGTGTCGATGAAAAATTTTTTCGAGCGGCGATAAATTTTTGGTGTCGAGCCCGCTAAGCTCAAACATTTCAAAAATCTCAAGCGCACTTTCATAAAGGAGACCTTTGAATCTTTTGGCGGGGAAGTAAGGGAAGCCCAATGCGTCGTGAACAATTTCCGCGTCAACGGTTATGTCCGCTTTTCCGGAGCCTAAATGAATCGGCGACAAAATTTCTATCGTCACATCAAATTCTGCCATTGGCGAGCCGCCTCCTCATCATAAAATTTTATAAGCTCAATCGCGTCGGTGTAAGGCGTTGCGCCGTCGTGCCAGAGCAAATTTTCTTCGCGCTTGAAATTATCCCAATCGGACACTTCGGGCAAATCTTGATTCTGATAATGCAACTGCCGCAAAAATTTCGCGGTATCGTCCTTGCCGCGCTGAAGAATCCCGCGCAGTTCTTTAATTTTGTTATTCGCCATGACGTGCGGAAATTGCGCCGTGCAGGAAATTAAATTTTCAATGTTGTGCAAGCGGTCGCGCTTAAACTCGGCGGCGGAATTGCCAAGACGATACGCCCCGAAATGCAAATTGCCACGAGCCCCGCTATACTCCGTCGCAAAAAATTGTTCGAGCGTGGGAGCCTGTTCGCCGTGAAGAATTGCAAAATCCAGCCAACTTGAGCCGCGTAAAAAATCTTCCGCCGAAAAATTTTCTTTGCTGTAAAAATCGGGCGGCAAAAGTTTTCGCATAGATTTTTTAGCCGCGTCGCAAAGTTGCTCGGCTAGTTCAAAGCCGCGAGAAAACGGATATTTTGTCGGCAAAATCGCAACGCCCGCGCAGGCGTCCAAATTTTCGACAAGCGTTTTAGTAAAAATAATTGCCATATTCGCGGGGCAAAGAAAAGTTATGACGGCGTCGCCGACAACCAGCGGGCGAATCGGCAAAAAAATTCCTTTAAGATTGAGCGCGTCGCCGAATAAATTTTCGCGTTTCATACGAATAATTTTCGCGAGCAGGTCGGCAAAAGCTCCCTCGGTTTTGCGACGAATTTCGCGAGAAAATTTGCGCCGCTCCGATAAATTTTTACAAGCCTGAAATTTTAAGCCAGTGTTGTTGCCGTTGATATGAACAATCGCGAAAAAATTCTTGCCGGCTTTTTGTCCGAGCCTTTCGATTTCGGACGGGAATGCGAAATTAATCTGCGCGGAAAAATTTTTTGCGGCGAAGATTTTTTCAAAGCGCGTCTGAAAATTTTTATTGGCATCGTCGGCAAATTTAATTTTGGTGGCGGTCTCCTGCGAATAAAATTTTTTGGCGTCCTTGTCGTAAAAATTCGCCGCCTCGCCGTTAACTTCGCAACTGAGCGTCAAGCCGGTGCAGGGGACGTTGACGGCGGGGAAAATGTTGCTTTGACTTTCCTTGAGCCTGCGATAAAGTTCGTCCATATCCTGATTGATTTTGCCGTCGCGAAATTCCAATTCGCCCAGAGCCGCGCAGATTTTTAAACCGGGGCGAGCGACCAAAAGTTTCCGCGTGAAATTCTTGACGACCTCGACGCGCTTATCCTCCGCCGCCGGATTGAAAAGCAACAGCGCATTGCCCCCGCCGACATAAGCGACGCAACAGGACTTCATATTTTCCCACGGAGTCGCCGCGTCTTTAGAAATATCCCAAACGTCGTCCGCCGCAGGAAAATTTTCGTCGGGGAATATTTTTTTCAACACGTCGTCAATCAGAACGTCGAAAAAAATTCTGTCGGCAATGTAAGCCGCGCCGATTGTCGCAGCGAGCCGATTGCCCGAATAAACATATTTTTTAATACTCTGCGTCTCGAACAGCAACGCATTAAAAAATTTTTTAGCCATTGGCATTCCTCCTCAAAAAGTATTATGCATTGCCTTTGAAATTTTTTCAAGAAGATTTTCCTTGAAATTTCCGCGCCGATATTTTATAATGCGTCGGTGAAAGTTCTTACTGCTTGCGGTTTTGAAACATTTCAAGAACACGACGCATAGTGTAATGTTTGGCAAATTTATTTTTACCGTTTACGGTTTTAAAACAGTTTTCTTAATGTGGAATCTTTGTTTAGTTTGGTTGCTGATACCGCTTGCAGTTTTGAGGCATTTCAAGAATACGAAGAATCACGTAGCTTTTAACGATAATTTTTTCTACCGCTTGCGGTTTTGAAACACGGCATTAAAGGCGTCAAAGTAATCAACAAGAGTACCGCTTGCGGTTTTGAAACATGGGGTCAATAAGACGTGCTAGATAGATGATGGTACCTACCGTTTACGGTTTTGGAGACGAGCCATTACCACAAATTGGACAGATGTATCTGCAACGAATACCGATTAACGGTTTTGAAACGGATTTTTGTGCATTCCGCCCATAGTTAGGTCTCTCAGAGGTTAAGCCTCGCCAAATACCGCTTGCGGTTTTCAGGACAAAAAAACCTCCTGCAACAGGAATGCGGGAGGTTTTTCCATTATAACGGAGGGGATAAAATGATTGAAGACAAAGAATTTATACGCGGCGAAGTCCCCATGACAAAGCAGGAAGTCAGAATTTTGACGCTGGCGAAGGCGCAGATAAATTCTGATTCAATGGTTGCAGATATAGGCGCGGGCACGGGTTCAATCTCGATTGAGGCGGCGCAACTCGCTCCGAAAGGAAAAGTTTTCGCGATTGAAAGAAAATCGGACGCCATAGAACTAATCCAACGCAACGTAGAAAAATTTTCTGTAGATAACGTCAGAATAATCCGTGCGGAGGCTCCCGACGGTTTGGAGAATTTGCCCGAACTCGACGCGGCTATAATCGGCGGGAGCGGCGGTCGGCTCGAAAAAATTCTTGACATCCTTTACACAAAACTTAAAATCGGCGGGAGAATTGTCATAAACGCAATCACGATTCAAACGGCGGCGGCTTCTCTAGCATATTTCAGAGCTCACGAAATAAAATACGACGCCTTCCAAGTTCAAATCACGCGCCTGAAAAAAATCAGAGCTCATGATATGAATCAAGTTTTAAATCCCGTCTGGATCGTCACGGCGGAAAAAACTTAAGGCACAGATTCTTCAATATGAAAAATTTTAAGGAGGAAAAAATTTTGGTGAAAGTCAGCGTAATAGGGGCGACGGGCTACGCGGGCGCGGAATTGCTTTCGATTCTGATTCGTCACCCGCAAGCCAAAATCGCTCACATAACTTCCGAAAGTCACACGGGGAAAAAAATTTCGGAGCTGTATCCTCATCTGCGCGGAATTTGCGATTTGACTTTGGAATCTTTGTCCGACATTGAAAATATCGGCAAGGACAGCGATTTTATTTTTATCGCCCTGCCGCACGGGCACGCAATGGACGTAGGAATTAAGCTTGAAAAATTTCCCGTCCGAATTATCGATCTCGGCGCGGATTATCGTTTCAGCGACGTTTCTGTTTACGAGAAATGGTATAACGTTCCGCACAAGCACAAGGACGCCAAAAGAGTTTACGGACTCGCCGAAATTTATCGCAATGAAATTCGCGACGCAAAAATTATCGGCAACGCGGGCTGTTTTACTACCGCCTCAATTCTCGCGCTCGCGCCGCTGGTCAAACATCATCTTATCGACGCAAATTCAATAATCGTCGACGCGGCAAGCGGTGTTTCGGGCGCGGGCAGAGGTTTAAAGCTCGGCAATCACTTTCCCGAACTCTACGACAATTTCAAGGCTTACAATGTCGCTCACCACCGCCACACGCCCGAAATTGAACAGGCACTTAAAGATTTGGGCGGCGAAGAGACGATTATAAATTTCACGCCGCATTTGGTTCCAATGTCGCGGGGAATTTTGGCGACTTGCTACGCAAATATTAAAGAAAATATTTCAGACGATATGATTGACGCCGCCTTCCAAAAAATGTACGGCGCGGAAAAATTTATTCGGCTTTTGGGCAGAAATTCTTATCCCGAAACAAAATTTGTCCGCGGCTCCAATTTCTGCGATCTCGGCTGGCACATTGACGAACGCACGCGCCGTGTTATAATTCTTTCCGCCATTGATAATTTGGTTAAGGGCGCGGCGGGGCAGGCTGTTCAAAATTTCAACATTGCGGCGGGTTTCTACGAAAACATTGCCCTTGACGTCGTTCCAATGTATCCTTAAAAAATTTTTACAAAGGAGTTTTATACAGTGTTCAGCGAAATTCACAAAAATGCGGGCGTCGCTTATCCGCAAGGTTTTAGTGCCGCAGGTGTCCGCGCAGGTATCAAGAAAAACGGCAATCTTGACGTTGCAGTCATTTACACGGAAAAAGAAGCGGCTGTCGCGGGCGTCTTCACTCAAAATTTAGTTGCGGCGGCTCCGGTTCACTTGAGTAAAATTGTCGTCGGGACGGGCACTGCGCATGCTGTCGTTGCAAATGCGGGTTGCGCAAACGCTTGCACGGGCGAACAGGGCATTCACGACGCCGAGAAAATGGCGATTATCGCCGCCAAAGAATTGAATTGCCGCTCCGACGACGTTATTGTTGCCTCAACGGGGCTTATCGGCTCCTATCTCCCGATGGATAAAATGGAAAAAGGAATTAAAGACGCCGTCAAGGAACTTTCTCGCGAAGGCGCGATTAATGCGGCAAATGCGATTATCACGACCGACACGCACGCAAAAATTTGCGCGACCGAAGTCAAAATCGGCGGCAAGGAAGTTCGTTTCGGCGCGATAGCTAAAGGCTCCGGCATGATTCGCCCGAATATGGCGACCATGCTTTGCTTTATCACAACCGACGCCGATATTGATCAAAAACTTTTGCAAAACGCCCTACGCGACGCCAACGAGGTCAGTTTTAATTGCATTTCGGTTGACGGCGACATGAGTACAAATGACTCCGTGGTTGTTTTGGCAAACGGCGCGGCGGGCAATAAAAAAATCGTCACCAAGGACGCCGACTACGAAACTTTCTATCAAACGCTTAAAAATATCTGCATTGAACTCGCAAAAAATATTGCCGCTGACGGCGAAGGCGCAACCAAATTTTTAACAATCAATGTCACGGGCGCAAATTCTTTTGCGGACGCTAAACGGGTCGGTATGGCGGTTGCAAATTCTCCGCTCGTCAAAACTGCGTTTTTCGGACAAGATGCAAATCCCGGCAGAACAATTTGTGCGGTCGGCTATTCCGGCGTTAAAATCCTCCCCGAAAAAACCGCTATTAAATTCGGCGGGCTCACGGTTTATGAAAAAGGGCTCGTCACCAAATTTGACGAAGACGCCATGAAAAAAATCCTCGCGGCGCATGATATTGCCGTGGATATTGAACTTAATCTCGGAAATGAATCAGCAACCGTCTACAGTTGCGACCTAAGTTTCCAATATGTCAAAATCAACGCAGATTACACGACTTGACAAATCTGCCATTGCTCCGCGGACTGCGAATTAAAAAACAAAAAAATTTTTATTGACCAAATCAAGGCGAATACCTTAAAATAAACTGAAAAAATTTTTAAGGAGGGAACTGAATTTGGCTAAAAAAATTTTAATCGGCGCACTGATTGTTTTGCTTAGTGCGTCGATTTTTTCTGCGGCGAGTGCTAAAAAAAATGACGGCGTTTGGCGATTGGACGGAACAGCCGCCGCCGCTTTGCCGCGAAATTTTCGATTGATGACGGACGATTGGCACAACGCTTCACGCGGAAAGGAACCAACTCGCCAAGGTTTAGCGGAGCTTCATGCTTCGGCGAGCGGACAGCCGTCTTTAGCCGCGCTGAAAACCCTTTACAAAAAAATTCATGAACAAAAGCCCGACGCAGAAATTTTTCTCGTAGACCTGCGCCAAGAATCTCACGGCTTTGTGAATTCCTTGCCTGTGAGTTGGTATATTCAAAAAAATCTCGCCAATTTCGGCAAAACTCTCCGAGAAATTGAGCGCGACGAAGTGAAACGCCTTAACAATCTGCGCGGCATTGAAACAACTTTTGAGCCGCTGGGCAATGCCGATAAACAAGCCTTTAAGCCCGTCACGATAATTCCGCGTTTCATGGAAACGGAGCGGGCGGCGTCCGAGAAAGTCGGCTTTATTTACGAAAGATTTCCCGCTACCGATATGCAATTTCCCGCGCCGAAACTCATCGACGACTTTGTAATTTTCGTCGCCAACCTTCCCGAAAATGCCTGGTTGCACTTTCATTGCCAAGTGGGGCACGGGCGCACAACGAGCTTTCTTGTCATGTATGACATTTTAAAAAATCCCGAACTGCCGCTTGAGGAAATTTGCCGGCGACAATATCTTTTGGGCGGGACAAATCTTTTGCTTGAAGTCGAGGGCGATAAAAATACCATTGACCGCGCAAAAAAAATTCGGCTGTTCTATGATTGGGTACAAGGGACGCGCTCCGAACAAATCGGCTTGCAGTGGAGCGAGTGGCTTGCGGCTGTCGAGAAAAAGTAGATTTTAAAAAATGTGCTAGTAAATTTGGAGAAACTTAAAAATGCGTTGCACTAGTCACGAAAACGGGCAAAATCTTACAAAATTTACGGGGTCGCGAGGAAAAGTTTGGAAAAGCAAATTTGTGCTAGTTTAGAAAAATGGCGTCGTGACGCGATTTATCACATGAGATTTAAAAGTAGATTTTAAAAAATGTGCTAGTAAATTTGGAGAAACTTAAAAATGCGTTGCACCAGTCACGAAAACGGGCAAAATCTTACAAAATTTACGGGGTCGCGAGGAAAAGTTGGAAAAGCAAATTTGTGCTAGTTTTGGAAAATGGCGTCCTGACGCGATTTATCACATAGATTTTGCAAGAATTTATAGTTTTGGCTCGTTGCCTCAAAAATCCCCGGGTTGAGACCCTAAAAACGGTTGCGACAGCAACAGCGAAAAAATCAAGATTTTATATACATGGGGGGGTTGAATTGGAAAAATTTTTTATAACCTGCGCGGCGATTTTTATTTTAATGACGGGTTCGGCTAAGGCGTCCGACGCGGAATATCTTTTGAACAACGCCGAACTTTATCCGACTTCCACGGGCGCGGATTATTGCGACGAAATTGTTCAAGAAACGCTCGCAGAAATTACCGGCGAGAACATGTCGACTTATGACAAAGTCAGAGCGTGTTACGATTATCTTGTAAACACCTGCACTTACGGCGACAACGTTTTGCGGTTGGATTTTCCTGAGGCGAACGGCACGGCTCGCGCTTATGGTATGCTGGTCGGGCATGTCGGAGCTTGTGACGATTATTCTTGCGCCTTCGCCGCGTTGACAAGGGCTATTGGGCTGAATTGCTACACGGTTTACGGACAAACCGCCCGTGCCGACGGCGGCTACACGGGGCATATTTGGTGCGTTATCGCGATTGACGGAGTAGAATACGTTTTTGATCCGCAGATTGATGACAATATCGGCGCGGATATTTACTACAGATTTTGCGTCACTTACGACGAAACGCCCGGTTCTTATTATGATTCAGAGGTTCGTTGGGGATATTTTGAGCCTTTCTATTGATTGGAGACGATTACGATTAGTAAGACAGATAAGACAGATAAAACAGAAGAGCTTGCAAGAATTATTTTGAACACGGTCGGCGGCACGGGAAATGTTCTTTATTCAAATGTAATTCAAGCGACGAATTGCATGACGCGCTTGCGCCTCCGACTTATTGAAACGAACGATTACATGATTGAGGCTTTGAAAAAAATTGACGGCGTTTTGGGCGTTAATAGTGACGGCGACGAAGTTCAAGTAATTTTAGGCGTCGGGCGGGCGACGACTGTCACGAACGCAGTCAACAAGATTTTGGAGGCAACCAATACCGCCAAAGTCGGTGAAGTCAAAATTGGCGACGCCAAAGCTCTGCATGATAAAATTCGCGCAAAAAACGCCACGCCGATTAAACTTTTCTTTAAAAAAATTGCAAGCGTTTTCACTCCGCTGATTCCCGGTTTTATTGCTTGCGGCTTGATAACAGGTTGCGTCGGTTTGGCGATAAAAATTTCTCCGGAACTTGCCGACGAACAATTCATTAAACTTTTAGCGGTAGCGGGCAATGCGGTTTTCTGGGGCATGAATTTATTTGTCGGAATAAATGCGGCGAAAGTTTTCGGCGGCACACCGATTTTGGGCGGCGTCTTGGCGGCGTTAATGACGCATCCGGGTTTGGCGGACATAAATATTTTTGGTGATGCATTTGTTCCGGGGCGCGGCGGCGTTATCTCGGTGATAATCGTGGCGGCGTTCGGGGCGTGGCTCGAAAGTAAATTGCATAAAATTATCCCAGAAATGTTCGACCTGTTTTTAACGCCGCTCGTGACAGTTTTAATCGCGGGCGCGGCGGCGATTTTCATTCTGCAACCATTGGGCGGCACATTATCCGACACGATAGGCGCGGCGGCGACGACGGCTATTCAATCGGGCGGCGCGGTAGTCGGATTTATTTTGGCGGGAGTATGGTTGCCGCTCGTCATGTTGGGAATTCACCAGGCAATGACGCCGATTCACGTCGATTTAATTTCGCAATTCGGCGTGACGATTTTGTTGCCGATTTTGGCAATGGCGGGCGCGGGGCAAGTCGGCGCGTCAATCGCTGTTTACTTCAAAACAAAAAATAAATTCCTCAAGAAAACGATAGTTTCGGCGTTGCCCGTCGGTATAATGGGCGTCGGCGAGCCGCTGATTTATGGCGTGACTTTTCCGCTGTTCAAACCGTTTATCGGGGCTTGTATAGGCGGGGCGTTCGGCGGAGCGGTTGAAGCGTCCTTTACTGTCGGGGCGGCGACACTCGGAATTTCGGGATTGCCGCTTGCCGCAACGACGAATAATATCCCGATTTATTTCCTCGGCTTGGTGACGGCTTATGTTATGGGCTTTATCGCCACTTGGATTTTGGGCTTCGACGACCCTGCAGAAATTTAACAACAAAAAAAGACTCGCGGTTGAGATTCCGTGAGTCTTTTTTATTTCGCTTAGAATTTTTTCGCCGTGCGAGTTTCTTCAACGCGCTCGACAATTTCTTCCAATGTTCGACCGCCCGCCGATTCAACCGCCGCCAAAACTGCGCCCTCAACCAGCGGACAATCAATCATTTTTATATTTTCCTTATTCAGATATTCCAAAGCCATTTCCGTTGTCATGACGGCGGAGCCCATGTCCATTAAAATTAAAACTCCGTCCGCCGAATAAACTTTTTCGATTGCCGCGCAGATTTTTTCGTAACTTGTTCCCAAACTGCCGTCCTCAAGTCCTCCCGCGGCGGCAAGCGGGGTTTTTTCTGACATCATGCGCGAAATTTCCACGACGCCTTCCGCAAGTTTTTGGCTGTGCGAAACTATGACTATTCCGACCATATGTCACGCTCCCCGCAAAACTTCAAGTGTACTTTGCAATATGAACAGCGACGAAGTTGCGCCGGGGTCTTGGTGTCCGAGACTGCGCTCCTTTAGATAACTTGCGCGTCCTTTCGTGGCGATTATCGTTTTGGTGTATTCGACGCCCGCCGCCGCCGCGTCAACGCCGTCCTTGAGCGCGTCAATTAAATTTTTGCCGCTGTCAATGCCGTCCTTTAACGCCTTGTAAGCGGGGCAAAGCGCGTCAAGCATGGTTTTTTCGCCCTCGACAGCCTTGCCGCGCATTTTTATTCCCTCAATCGCCGCATTAATCGCCGAAGCAAATTCCGCGTCCGTGAGTTGAGATTTGCCCTTGCAAGCGTTGCCCGCCTTCATGAAAGCGGTACCGTAAAGCGGACCCGACGCGCCGCCGACCGTCGAGACGAGCTGCATACCGACGCCCTTAAGAATCGCGCCGATATCCTTATCCGCCAGTGTCGGCAATTTTTCTTCGACGCTTTTAAATCCTCTGGCAAGATTTATGCCGTGATCGCCGTCGCCGATTTCGTTATCAAGTTCGGTGAGAAAATCTTTCTCCGACTCGATTTTTTTTGCAATGGCGGAGATTATCGCAAGAATTTTTTTATTGTCCATATGGTTTACCTCTTGAGCGCGGGAGTATCGGCCGGCGCGTCGTAAAGTTTTTTAAGTTCGTCGTCAAGGCGCAACAGCGTAATTGAAAAGCCTGCCATTTCTATTGACGTCATGTAATTGCCGACCATTGTATCATAAACTTTGACGCCCGCCGCCGCGAGATAATCCTGCACAAAATTATTTATAATATAAAGTTCCATAAGCGGCGTCGCGCCCATGCCGTTTATCATGACGACGACTTCCTGATTTTTATAATCGATGTCGGCAAGAATTTTATCCAAAAGAGTTTTGGCGATTTCGTCCGCCGAGGCGATTTTGTCGCGGTGAGTGCCGGGCTCGCCGTGAATCCCGATACCGATTTCAACTTCGTCCTCCGCGAGTTCAAAACCGGGTTTTCCGGCGGCGGGAACTGTGCAAGGAGAAATTGCCATGCCCATTGTCCGAACATTGGCGATAACTTTTTCCGCAACGGCTTTGACTTCTTCAAGAGTTGCGCCTTCTTCCGCCTTTGCTCCCGCGATTTTGTGCACGAGAATTGTTCCTGCGACGCCGCGCCGCCCCGTCGTGTAAAGGCTGTCCTGAACTGCCACGTCATCATTTACAACAACATGCGCGACTTTGATATCTTCGTCGCTTGCCAGTTCCATTGCCATTTCAAAATTCATAACGTCGCCCGTGTAGTTTTTGACAATGCAAAGAACACCCGCGTCCGTCGCAACGGCTTGGATACCCTCGAAAATTTTATCGGGCGTCGGCGAAGTGAAGACCGCTCCGGCAACCGCGCAGTCGAGCATGCCTTTTCCGACAAAACCGCCGTGTGCAGGTTCATGACCGCTTCCGCCGCCGCTGACGAGCGCAACTTTATTTTCCTTCTTATCTGCACGGACGACAATATTGCCGCCTTCGAGCTTGCGAAGTTTTTTCGGCGCGGACTTAACCAGACCGAGTATCATTTGCTCTTCGACAGCCTCAACCGAGTTAATCAACTTCTTCATGCTAATCCCTCCCAAAAAAATTAAAGCCTTGTGGAAATTTACCACAAAGCCTTTGGTGCGTCAATCCGCGAATTTTTGTTGAAAAGTTTCTGAAGCTGTGCTAATATGCGGTAGCGTCAGGCAGTTCGATGGCTCGGCTTTCTTCCTCGAAGGAAGGAGGTGACGCGCTATGGAGTTTCTTGATTGGGTAAACATCGTTTGCTCGGTCGGCAGTTTTATCCTCGCCGTCATCGATCACTTCAAGAGAAAAAAATAAGCCGTAAAAATCGGCTCCAAAATCGCTTAATTTATTAACGAGGAAGGAGTCGATACATCGACTGCCTTTCGCATTTACACTTCAAGATGATGAAAATTTATCACAAACATTAAAATTAGTCAAGGAGTGATTTAAATGATAGTTTACGCGACGCACAAGGGCGGAAAATATCTTCCGCTCGTCGAGAGTTTGAAAATTGATCCTGCAACGCCGCGAGGACTTTACATAAATTTAACAAATCGATGCAACTGCGACTGCGTTTTCTGCTTGCGACAAAAGAAATCCATGACTGCGGAGGCGAGCCTTTGGTTGGAACGCGAGCCGACAGTCGACGAAGTCAAAGCCGAATTGGACGCCGCGCCTTGGCAAGTCGTCAAGGAAGTTGTCTTTTGCGGCTTCGGCGAACCGACTATAAGACTTGCCGAACTTCTGGAGCTTTTAGCTTACGTAAAAAAAATTCGCCCGCAAATGCCGACGCGCCTAAATACAAACGGCTTGGGCGAACTTTATCACGGGCGGGAAATTGCCGGTGACTTTGAAAATATTCTGGACACGGCGTCAATAAGTCTCAACGCCGCGACCGCCGAAAAATATTTCAAAATCACCCGCGCAAGCTACGGAATAAAATCTTTCGACGCAATGTTGACTTTCGCCGAGCACATGAAAAATTTTGTTCCCAACGTCGTCTTGACTGTCGTTGATAAAGTCACGCCGCCCGAAGAAATTTCTGCTTGCAAAAAAATTTGTGACGAGCGCGGCTTGAATTTGCGCGTCCGCCCCTACGAAGACAGCTAAAAAATTTCACCCGCGCAAGCTACGGAATAAAATCTTTCGACGCAATGTTGACTTTCGCCGAGCACATGAAAAATTTTGTTCCCAACGTCGTCTTGACTGTCGTTGATAAAGTCACGCCGCCCGAAGAAATTTCTGCTTGCAAAAAAATTTGTGACGAGCGCGGCTTGAATTTGCGCGTCCGCCCCTACGAAGACAGCTAAAAAAAAATTGCCGCTCAACTTGCAAGCGGCTTTTTTTATTGCGTCGGCAAACAATACCGCGCATTTAATCGGACGTCGGGAATAAAAATTACTTCGATTCGCCGCGAAATTATTCCGTGATTGCAAAGCGTCCGCGAAATGTTTTTTCCCATGTAAAGCGGGTGCGGCCAGTTGTCAATGTCGTCGCCTTTCGGAACGGCGATTGTAATTTTGTCGAGTCCCGCTCGGTCGGCGGCAATTATTTGATCGATTATGCTTTGACTTATCTCCGCGCAGATTTGTTCCGGAACGTTGCCGAAAGTCGACGGGCTGTAACTTCGCTTGCCGCTGAAAATCCACGTGAACAGCGCGAAACATAATATCGGCAGGATAAACGCCGTCTGCGGGAATTTTTTCAGCCAATAAAGCAAAGTCGCGCAGAAAATTACCATTATGCAGAAGAAAAGCCCGAATTGAACGTCGGCTCGCGTCGCGTAATTCATATCGGCTCGCGCCGCAACCAAAATCGTGTAAATCGCCAAAAACGGTACGCACGCCGCAAATTTCGCCGCAACTTTTAAAAATATTTTGGCTTCGGAGTCGCCGCGCCGCGTCAAAATAAAAATCACCGTGACGATTGAAAAAATCATCAGTCCGAGCCCGTGATTGTGACTGAGCGAATTAAAAAATGCCGTCGCCGTCTGAATCACATTTGCAAAATAATCGCCGTCCGCCGCGAAATTTTTAGCGCGTCCGCCGTTCGCCTCGAAAAGCAAACTTATCAGCCAAAAAATCAATATCACGCAGAGCGATTTATTTTCGCCGAAAAAATTTTTTAGCTTGAAATTTTTCCGCTCGACGCGGGACAGCAATTCGATAAAAACAAAAATTCCCAACAGATTGCTGTTTAAAATGTTGGAGAAAATTCCCAGATACAGCGCGAAAAATAGCGCGGCACTGCGCGGCGTCACTTCGGAGAAAATATTTTTTGTAATGTCAAGCTGAACAATGAGCAAAACCAGCGCGGCGTTTAAAATGTTCGGGATAACGTAATTGAAGTAGCAATTTGCGTCAATCGTGTGGAAAAGATAAATGTTGTCCTGCGCGTTGTGGCGAAGGAACAGCGCGAAATGCAACAGCAAAAAAATTATCCCCGTCAGATTCGCGAGGAAATTATTGACGCCGAAAATTTTCTTGACGAACTCGATAAACAGCAGAATATAAATCGCGATAAAAAAACTCAAAATCAGCGCGGCAGTTATCGTGATCGCGCTAAGATAATCGCCGATAATCGGCTTGACGACGTAAGCCGCAATGTAGCCGCAAATCGGGAAAAATGTTTCGGGCAGAATTTTTATTGGATTCCAGCCGCCCCATTTCGGCAAGGCGGGGCGGGCGTCGGAGATAACGTTCCAATCGTCGCCGTCAAAAAGCGTTATCGGGTGAACTTGAGAAAAAAATAAAAACATCGCCGCAAATACCGCGATGACCGTAAAATTTTCTCCGAAATTTTTTATCTTCATTAAGCAACTCCTTTAGTCGGCTTGTCGGTTTCGGCAATGTACTTTCGCGCCGCCGCCACGACAGATTTTTTCAGCTCAATAATCGGGACGTTTTTAACCTGCGCGCCCGCAACGTTCTGATGTCCGCCGCCGCCGAATTTTTCCATAATGACTTGAACATTTAAATCGCCGCCCGAACGCGCACTTATCCCGACGGTATCATTTTTCATTTGGAAAAGAATAATCGTCATGCGCACGCCCTCGACCCTTAGCAATGAATCCGCCGCCTGTCCCGCAATGGCTTGGACGTTCGGAATTACTTTTTCAATGTAAGAGACGACAAGCCCGCCCTCGTAATACTCCGATTGAGACTTTGTTTTGGCAAGGGAAATTGTCGTTTCGTAATCCGATTTGAAAAGATAATTCACGGCGACGGGGTCAGCTCCGCTTCGCCGCAAATAAGCCGCCGCCTCGAAAGTTCTTGCGCCCGTTTGTACAGAAAAATTTTTTGTGTCGACAACAATTCCCGAATAAATCGCCGTTGCCGCGAGCTTGCCTATTCGGAGTTTGTCATCAAAATACATTAAAAGTTCCGTAACCATTTCGCAAGTTGAACTTGAGCCCGGCTCCAGATAAGTTATCGCGGGATTTTTAATCGTATTCTCGCTGCGCCTATGGTGGTCTATGACGACGATTTTTTTTATCTTTTCAAGCAAAGGCGGCGCGGCGACAAGATACGGAATAAAAGTGTCGACGACAACCAAAAGCGGCTCAAGCGCGGTTGAAAGCGTGACTTCATTTGCGCTGACGAATAAATTTTTGTAATTCTCGTCCTTGTCGAGGAGTTCGATAATTTTTTCGACGCTGTCCAGCCAACTACTCAAAACTATATGCGCGGGCTTGTTTAAATTTTTCGCCATGAGCGCGACGCCGACCGCCGCTCCGAAGGCGTCGTAGTCCTCGCGGGTATGCCCCATGATAAAAACTTCGTCCGCCGCGTCCATTATGTCGCGAATTGAATTTGCCATGACGCGAGCTTTGACGCGGGTATTTTTCTCAACAGCCTTTGCTCGCCCGCCAAAAAAGTGCGTCTTGTCCTCAATACTTATCGCAACTTGATCTCCGCCGCGTGCCAATGCCAAATTTAAACCCGCCAATGCTTTTTCTCCCAATTCGCCAAGAGATTGTTTATCGGAAGATTTTTCTGCCACGGCGGCTCCCATTGACAACGTAACTTGCAGTTGATGTTTGTTCACCAGCTGACGAATTTTATCCAACACGGTAAATTTCTGTTCAATCGCCGATTCCAAGGCGCGGCGTTCCAAGACGACAATAAATGTGTCGCTTGATATTCGCCGCATAAAGCCTTTGAGCGAAGCAACCCATTCTTCCAAAATTTCGCTGACAGAAAGCATTAACGAAGTTTTTTCCGCCTCGTTTAAGCCCTGCATGACTTCGTCGTAATTGTCAATTTGAACATAAATTATCGCCGTCCGGCTCAATTTGTATTCGATTTTTAAATCTTCGTAAAGCGTTATCTCCCGCGCAAATAAAACAACCATTCGCGTATAATCCGCGTTGGCTTGCAGGTGTCGATACTTTACCAAAAAATATCTGTGAAATTCTTCGACTTCGCCGTCCGCAGAAGTTCTGTGCCGGAGCGATTTAACGGGATATTCGCCTTCCGTCGGTGCGGGTTCATTGCCGTTGGGCGCGAGCGATAAAATTTCTTCCGGCAACAATCCCTCCCAAAATTCCTCAATATCCATGCCTTGTTGCGGAATTACCTCCGAAAATTCCTGCATGACCGAATTGCACCATTGAATTCGCCCGTTCTCGTCCGCCACCATTATTCCTTCGGGCAATTTTGTCATTGCGTAATACATCATGTCGTTGAAATTGCCGATTACGTTTTCGGAGTACTCTTTGAATTTTTTCTTGCGATCTTTCTGGCGCACATAAGCAAACCAAATCAGCAATGCCCATACCAGAAACGCCATTGCGCCCAAAATTTTATTGTACTGCGAAATTATCACGACCATTACCGACATAACCGCCAAATTTATCACCGAATCGGGCCAGGCGGATAAATTCCTTGGCACTTCGTGACCTTCCGATTTATTTTGCGCCAATTTCATTCCCGCCTTTCAAAAAATTTTTTCCGATAATCAAAAAGCATGTCAAGCAAGCCTGTTATCGCCACGAGCTGAATCAGGAACATGTTCAGAATTAAAATTACATACAAAATCCGCCGCATGAGTTTTGAAACGTTATAGCGATCGAAGAGGAACGACAACAGCGCGAGCCCTTGAATCAGCCCGATTATCGCCGAGATAATCAGCAAGTTCAGCGATATTTCGTAAATCTCCGTCCAACCCCGCGTGAAACCCCAATACAAGCCGAGCCCGCCGATTATCGCTGTGTAAAAAAACAGCACGGGCAATTTCCATTCGGAAAACGGCGGGAGCTTCGGAATTTTCATTTGCAATTTCGGGAAAATCCATTGCGCCGTTAAATAAACCGCAACCGCATTTACCAGCGCAGTCAACATTATCAGCGTCGGCATTAAGAAAACCAGAACTTGCAACGCCGGTTCGACTTGAGTTTGCGCTTCGGCTATCCGCGCAGGGTCGACGCCCATTTCTTCATACATTTTAAAAGATTCGTCGAAGGATTCGCGCACCATTTCAATTTGCATTTCGATTAAGTTCACGTCCATGACGGCGATTAAAAGCCCTATTGAAACGACCTGCGCGGCGGAGGCGACTACCAATGTTGCGAAAAAAATTCTTACCGCGTCGAAATTTTTTCTTACACACCAACCCAAAGCCACTCCGCAAATTCCGAAACTCAATGCGAGCCTAATCGCAAGAACCGGACTTATCAGCATTGACAATAAAATAAATGTCACGAAGAGCGCAGATAAACCTTTGCCAACGCCCTGACGCGCCGTTAAAACTGCCAACGGCACCGCGCAGAAAAATTCAACAAACATTCCGATAATCGGGACGTAAACCGTGACCAGCCCCATAATTACCGTTATCGCCACGAGCAAGCCGCCTTCAATCGTCGGCGTAATACTTTTTCTCATTACTAAACCTCGCAAAAAAATTTTACGCATTATACCAGACGCCGAAAACTTTTACCAGATTAAAACCGCGTAAAAAGCGCAGTCGTCCGCCGCAAAATTATTCCGCCGAAAATTTTTCAAC
>CAMNEX010000015.1 GCA_946536825.1 uncultured Selenomonadales bacterium
ACCTTAACTTTCATCCACAAGCTGTTATAGTATTCGTCCATTTGGTTGCCGAGATATTTGTAAGTTTCCTGTCCCGAATAAACTTCCGGCGACGGGAAAGCTATCGGCGAATTTTTGATATCTTCGTCCTCTTCAAGCTCCTGAACTGCGGTGTTGGGCGTAGAGTAGCCGAGATAATCAAAATTCATAACGGCAATATCGGGTCGGCACATGAAATCAATAAATTTATGTGCGTTGTCGACGTTCTGCGCGTCCTTGGTGATAACCCAGCCATCAATCCAAAAATTTGTCCCCTCCTTGGGAATTGCAAAGTCCATGTTGGGATTTTCGCGCAGGATAATCAACGCCTCGCCGGAAAAGACAACGCCCATTGCCGCTTCCGAGCCGATAAGTTTGTCTTTAACTTCGTCAACAACGTAAGCTTGCACCAAAGGTTTTTGCTTAACCAACATTTCCTGCGCCTGCGCCAAAACGTCTTTATCAGTTTCGTTCATGCTTTTGCCCATGAGTTTTAAAGGAATCATGAGCGCGTCGCGAGCCGAGTCTTGCATTAAAATTTGTCCCTTGTATTTTTCATTCCAAAGAATATTCCAGCTGTCGACAGGGTCGGTGACTTTCGTCTTGTCGTAAATTATTCCGACGGTTCCCCAGCAATAAGGCACGGAATATTTATTGCCGGGGTCGAAGGATTCAGACTGCTTGAAAAATTCTTCGCCGATATTTTTCTTGGCATTTTCGAGCTTGGTAAAGTCAAGCGGCTGAATTAAATTGTTGTCGATAAGTTTTTGAATCATGTAATCCGACGGGCAAATAACGTCGTAATGAACGGCACCTTCCGCGACGCGGGGATACATGCTCTCGTTCGTGTCGAATTCGTCAAGGATAACGTGAATACCGGTTTCCTTCTCGAAAATCTTCAGGACTTCGGGGTCGAGATAATCGCCCCAACTGTAGACGTAGACGACTTCATTTTTTTTGTCGCCGTCCGAGCCGCAACCCGCCAAACCGAGCGTCATTAAACTTACCAGAAGCAACGCCAAAATTTTGATTTTCATCAGAATACCTCCTCATATTTCTTTAACTTGCGACGATTTATCGCAAATAACAAAACGAATATCAATACAAAGAAAAATACCAGCGTCGAGAGCGCGTACATTTCGGGGTGAATTCCGATTTTCAACTGCGCATAAATTGCCGTCGTCAAAGTGTCGACGCCCGCGCCTTTGGTGAAGTGCGTAATTATAAAATCGTCCGCCGACATTGTGAACGCCAATAAAAATCCCGCAAAAATACTCGGTCGCAATTCAGGCAGAACGACGCTTGTAAAAGCTTTGAACGGCGACGCGCCCAAATCCAACGCCGCCTCGTAAAAACTTTTATCTAACGCCATTAATTGCGGCATGATACACAAAATCACATACGGCACGTTGAAGACGATATGCGCCAACAAAATCGAGACGTAGCCGAGCTTGAGTCCCATGCCCATAAATAAAAGCATAAGCGATATTCCCGTAACGATGTCCGCGTTCAAAATTGGGACGTTCGTTACGCTCATGAAAGTCGCCCGCCATTTTTTGCTTAAATCTTTCATTGCGACGCAAATTATCAAGCCCAAAATCGTCGCAATGCCCGCCGATAACAAACCGATTGTCAAGGTATTGGAAAGAGCGGAGGCAATCCTGTCGTCGCTGAAAAGTTTTGCGTACCAATCGAGGGTGACGCCCGTCCAATGTCCGCGATAACGGCTGGCGTTAAACGACTGCGCGATTAAAACTCCAATCGGCGCGTATAAAAATAAAAATATCGTCGCGAGGTAAATTTTTTTTAAATATTTCATCAGACTGCGTCCTCCTTTAACGGGTCAAACGCCGTCGTCAAAAACATGTTCAGCACGATAAAAATCATCAGAATCACCGACAACGCGCAGCCGATATGCCAATCGTATTGAAATGTAAATTCCTGTTCGATTATGTTGCCGATTAATAAAAGTTTTCCGCCGCCCAAAAGTGCGCTGATTACAAAAGTCGTCAGCGAAGGAATAAATACCATTGTAATGCCGCTTATCGCGCCGGGAATGCTCAGCGGCAAAATCACTCGGACGAATGTTTGCCAATAATTTGCGCCTAAATCCCGCGCCGCCTCCAAAATGTTTTTGTCTATCTTCGACAACGAAATAAACAGCGGCAAAACCATATACGGCAAGAAATTGTAAACCATGCCGATTACGATTGCCCATTCCGTGTTGATTAAATGCGTGTCGGGTAATTGTAATTGTCGCAGGATTTGATTCAAAATGCCGTTGCTCTCCAAAATCGTTTGCCAAGCCATTGTCGACAGCAAAGAATTCATCCACAGCGGCAGAATAAAAAGCAAAGAAATTATCGTCGTGTTGTCGCGTTCGCGCTCGGTTAAAATCAGGCACAGCGGATAAGCCAACAGCAAACAAATTATCGTGCTGACCAGCGCGAGTGCTATCGAAATTTCAAAGGCGTCCCAATATCCGTGTTGAAAAATCAAGCCGAGATTCGTCAAGGAAAAATTTCCGTCGTAATCCGTCACGCCATACCAGACAATAAAAATCAGCGGGATAAAAATAAATAATCCCGCCCAAATTAAAAACGGTGTCAATAAAATATTTCTCATGCCGCGCTTAAACATCTTGAGCGACCTCCTCATCTTCGGATTGAGGTTTGCTCATGATCTGAATATTTTCCGGCGCGACGTGCAAACTTACACTTTCGCCGACCGTGCGTCCCGTCGTAGATTGAATCAGCCATTGAAAGCCGTCCGCCTCAACGTCAATATCATAGGACATGCCCCAGAAAACCACGCGGGTAACAACGCCGTTAAAAGCTCCTTCCTGCGGCGCGGCAAGCTTGATATCTTCGGGGCGAATTTGAACATCCACGGGACATTCTTCGGGAAAACCTACATCGACGCAGGGATATTCGCGTCCGAAAATCCGAACGACTTTATCGCGAACCATGACGCCGTCAATTATGTTGCTGTCGCCGATAAAATCCGCAACAAAGGCGTTTTCCGGCTCGTTGTAAACATTTTCGGGCGTCCCGACCTGCTGAATATAACCCTGATTCATGACAACAACGCGGTCGCTCATTGAAAGGGCTTCTTCCTGGTCGTGTGTCACGAAAATAAAAGTTATGCCGGTCTCTTTGTTAATGCGGACAAGTTCGCGGCGCATGTTGCGGCGAAGTTTTAAATCCAACGCGCTCAAAGGCTCGTCAAGCAACAAAACTTTCGGTTCGTTGACGACTGCGCGGGCGATAGCAATTCGCTGTTGCTGACCGCCGCTGAGTTTCGTAACGTCGTGTTTTTCATAACCGTCAAGATTAACCAACCTCAGCGCGTATTTAACCTTATCGCGAATATAATCCGAAGATTTGCCCGCGATTTTCGGTCCGAACGAAATATTTTCCTCAACGTTCATGTGAGAAAAGAGAGAATACTTTTGGAAAACCGTATTAATCGGTCTTCGATTCGGCGGGAGATTTGTTATATCTTTCCCGTCGAAAATCACGCACCCCGTGTCGGGCGTTTCAAAACCGCCGATTATTCGCAACATTGTCGTTTTGCCGCAACCCGACGGTCCAAGCAACGTGATAAATTCGCTCTCGTGTATCGACAACTCAATTTCATCAAGCACAAGCAAATTTCCAAAAGACTTGGCAACATTTTCCAAGCGTATCAATTCCCTTTTCATTCCCCGCAACCTTCCTCTTAAAAAATTTCAGCCATTTTACTAAAAAACGGCGTCTCAATCAAGAAACGCCGTTAAATTTATTTTTAAGATTTTTTTAGCCCAAAATTTTTGAAACCATAATGTTTAAGTTCTTCATTTCAAGAAGGATTTCGTCCATTGTTTTTGCAAAATTTTCCATGACCGCCGCGGAGTAGCGACTCGCGTCATAATCCAGGAACAGTTCATAAAATCCCTTGTCATTTTCTTCAACTTCTATGTCGAGCGCGTTTTCTACGGCAGAAATTTCATTTGGCGGCATGTAAATGACTTCCAAAGGCGTATCGCCCAAAATTAAACTTCCATTCATTCCCTTTTGAAAAATAAAGCTGACGCAATCGTCTTCTAACCCGCTGTTATAAACCATGTCCAAACTTTTGCGATAAACCATTGAAATTTGAGTTTGCCCGAATAATTTATGCAAAAATTCTCCGACCGAAATATCTGAGTGAAAATCCCACGCGCAAGGGAATTGCTCCAACATCAAGCCCATTAACCGCCGCTCGTGCATATTTGTCCGCCCGTTGTGTATCCAACTCATGATCGATTCTTTAGTGCCCGTGATTTTTGCCAACGTCAACATGCACGCGCCCAAAAAATAAATGTTTTCGTTCAGTTTGGTTGTTCTGAAGAATTCGTTCGAGATATTTTTAACTTCGTATTCAAAATTCCCTTGCGTCCACGCCGCGACGCCTTCCACGTCAACGGGGAGCAAATGTTTTTTCTTATCGAAAGTCGCCAACATTTTTTTCCAGTATTCATGACCCTCGGCGAGTTCCTGCTCCGGAGTTTTGGCTTCTTCCTCGACAAACGCCGCGTAACTCAATGGAGCGCGTTTATTTTTGCGACCGCGATAATTTTTATCCATTTCATAATAAAAAATAATCGCCGCAGACACGCCGTCCATTATCGCATGGTAAAAATCGACGTAAAGATAATTCGTGCTCGGTGTCTTGAAAATATAAACTCGATAAAGCGGCTTGTTTATAAGGTCGTAGGGTTCAGTCAAATATTTTTTAATCAACTCAAATTCTTCGTCTGTCCACTCCTCGATTATGACGGGCATTATTTCGTTGTCGAAAGTTTGACAAAGATCGCAGGTTTCGGGGTGAAAAAACAATCTGCAACGAAAAATATCATACGTGTTCAAAACTTCGTTAATCGCGTGTTCAAGGCGTTGAATATCGATTTGCGACGAGAGTTTATATAAGCCGCCGATATTCATCATCGTCGATTTCGCCTTATTGAAGTGCGTATCGATAAGCCAACGCTGAATCGGGCGCAACGGGTAATATTTCATTAAAATTTTCCTCCTTAAATTATGATGACCAATTTGTTTTCGTCGCCGCTTATCATGTAATTTTTTTCGGTGATTTTGTTGAGTAGCGGGCTTGAAGGTTCTTCGGGCTTGCCGTTGTCGCGGAAAATTAAAGTCAATCGCTCGGCAGGAATTATTGTAATTTCTATTTGGAAAATTCCTGCGCGGGCGGCGTAAACTTTGAAAATTTCCTCCGTCAATGCCATTAAAAAGTTTTTCGGCTCGATTTTATATTTTGCAAGGGCGTTTTTCAGTTCGGGAAGATTTTTTGGAAGATTTTCCGTATCAAAGGAAAATTGCCGTGCATATTCTTTCGCGTCGATTAAAAGGACATTTTGCCGCGTCAAAAGCAAAGTTATTAACAGCGCGACTATAAACGAGAATCCGACGCCTGCCCACATGAATTGCAAGCCGAATTTCCCCATGAACATGCCCGCGGCGGGCAAAATCAACAGCAATAAAAATTTTATCAACGCTCCGAGATTCAGCCGCTCGATATAGACGTAATAATTGCTGAACATGAGCGTCACGCCAAAAAAAATCGTGAACGGCATAAAAATTCGCACCGTCCATACGCAATCGGAATAAAGTTGCTCCTCGGACGAGACGCCGAATAAGCCCGGCAAAAATTCTGCAAGTACAAAACTGAACGCGATTAAACCTAACGTAATGGCGATTGTTGAGCGGATTCCCAAATGCATTGTTTTTCGGACGCTGTGCAACGCCTTTTCCGCGTGATATTGGCAGACCATAGGTTGCAGGCAGTCAACTATCCCCGTGTAAATCGCGATTAATAGCGTCAGCATGTTTATTATCATCGTCACGACGATTAATTTTTGTTCGCCGTAAAATATTATCACGAATTCCGAGAAAATCACGGGCAACAGTGCGGTACACAGCGTATCTATTGAATGATACCAGCTGTAAAAAATTCCGCGCCAAAATTCGCGGCTGTTCCAATACTTCACGAAATGCAACTGACAGTTTTTGGAAAATAAATACGGCACGTGAAACAAAAAACTGACGAGGTTGCCGACGGTCGTGGCGATGCCGATGCCGATTACGCCAATTTTATAGCCCAGCGCAATGTCAAGAATCATGTTTACGACGAACATTGCCACCGACGCCCTGACGCAAATATTTTCTTCGCCCTCGGCGACGTAAATTGTATAAAAATAAATGTTGAGGATACACGGCAAGGGAACAAACATCAGCCCTTGATAATATTCGAGCGCGTAGTCCATAAGTTCGGGAGAAATTTCCCACAGCGATAAAATTTCGTGCTGAAAAATCACCAGAATTAAAGTTACCGCCGCGCCCGTCACGACCGAGCAAATTACTCCCATGCCGAAAAGTTCGTTAGCTTTATTTTGATCGTTTTTGCCTTTCGCGTAGGAAAACATCATTGCGAGCCCGTCCGCGACCATGTAGCTCAAGAAAAACATAAGAACCATCATCGGCGAGACAAGTGTCATTGCCGCGACTGCTTCGTCGCCGACAAATTGCCCCGCAACAATGTTGTCCGTTAACATCAAGACGTAGGAAATTGCCATTGACGCTATCGACGCCACGAATACAGATTTAAATCGTTCGCCGACCACTGTTTTTGTCATAATTTTCTCCTTGAATTTTTTACCGCGCAGATTATAACATAACAGGTTTTCGGCTGGCAATTTTTTTTATATAATTTCAATGAGGAGGGAATTTTATGGTTGAATTGATAATCGGGAAAGCGGGCGTCGGCAAAACTTTCGAGTGCTTGCAACGAGCAAAAAAAATTTTGGACTCGGAGCCGCTCAAAACCGAAATAATTTTTTTACTGCCGGCTTACCAAACTTATCGCGCAGAACTTGAGTTGGCAGCTTTGACCGGCGGCGCGTTCAATACGCGCATGAACAGCTTTAACAGATTCGCCCGGCAAATTCTCGACGAAATCGGCGGCGCATTAATTCCGCGCATTTCGGAAATCGGACGGCGTCTTCTGCTCAAAAAAATTTTAATTCGGCGCGATAAGGAAAGCAAATTAAAATTTTTCGTCCGAGCCGCCAAACAACACGGATTCGCCGAAATTTTATCGGAGGAATTAAAAGAACTGCGAACTTATTCAATCGATGCGGAAAAACTCGCGGCGGCGGCTGATAAAATTGACAACGAAGAACTCAAAGACAAACTCAGCGACTTGAAACTTTTGTCCGAAGATTTTTCAGCGGCAATGGCGGATAAGTTGACTGACGACGAAAATTTATTGGCGCGGGCAACCGAATTTATGGAACAGTCGCCAACAATCGCCGACACCGAAATTTTTATCGACGGATTTATTTTCTTCGATCCGCAACAACGAGATTTTTTAAAAAAATTATTCACCTGCGCCGGAAACGTCCATATAACTTTGCCGATGGATACCGACATTAAAAGCCGCGAAAATATTTCCGAGGTCGGCATTTTCAATCGCGCGTATAAAACTTTCAAGACGCTGAAAAATTTCGCGTCCGAACTCGGCGTTGAATTTAAAATTACAAAACTCGACACGCCGCGCAGATTTAAAAATGATTCTCTGAAAATTTTGGAGCAAAGAATTTTTGAATACGCGCCGAAAACTTTTGACCGCTCGGCAGGTTTAAAAATCGTCAAGGCAGTCAACGGTCGGGCGGAAGTCGAAGCAGTCGCGAGAGAAATTTTGCAACTTGTCAAAAAAAATTATCGCCTGCGCGAAATTGGCGTTTTGGCGCGGGACGATAAATATTTTTCGTTGATAAAGCCGATATTTGAACTGCACAGGATACCCTACTTCGCGGACAGAAAAATTGTGGCGGCGAATCACCCGCTGGCGGAATTAATTCGCTCGGCGTTGGAAATCCTGCGCGCTTGGCGAAAAGAGCCGATATTCCGTTGCCTGCGAACGGGATTTTTCGACGTGTCGCAAGGGGAAATTGACCTGCTGGAAAATTACGTTATAGAATTCGGGATAAAGGGCGCGGCGAATTGGCAAAAGTCGTGGGATTATCGGCGCGTGAAATTTTTGGACTCGACAAATCAAATGACGGTATCGGAAATAGAAAATTTAGAAAAAGTCAACGCGGTAAGGCAAAAAGTTATCGCGCCGCTGATAAACTTCGCGGAGGAAATAAAAAATGCCAATCGCGAAGTGCTCGCCTTGACGACGGCATTATTCAAGCTGTTGGAAGTGCTGAAAGTTCACGAAAAGCTTGCGGAGTGGTCGGCGGCGGAGGAAAGTCGCGGCAATCTCGCGCTGTCGAAGGAACATTTAAAAATCTGGGACGACGTGATAAATTTATTTGAAGAAATCGTCGACGCGCTGGGCGAAGAACCGCTCACGCGCCCCGAATTTGAATCGGTAATCGGCGAGGGGCTCGACGCGCTGGAAATGTCGCTTATCCCGCCGGGACTCGACGAAGTGACGGTTGCGCAATTCGATCAAAATTCGTTGCAAAATTCGCGGGTAATATTTATTTTGGGCTTTGACGAAAATAATTTTCCGCGCAGAGTCGGCGAAAAAAATTTACTCAACGACGCGGACAGATTGAGACTCAACGAGGCGGGCACGGAAATATCTTTGGGCGGAAAAGAAAATTCGTTGGCAGAAAAATTTTTAATCTATCGCGGGCTGACCGAGGCGCGAGAGCTTTTGCAAGTTTCGTATTCGCTGGCTGATTCGGAAGGCAAAAAAATATCGGCGTCGCCTTTGCTCGTCAAAATGCAAAAAATTTTCCCGAAGATTGAACCGCAAAAAGTTGAGCTTGATGTTTTAGAAAATTTGGGCAGTGAAATAGAATTTTCGACGCATGAAAAAATTTTGTCGGAAGAGACTGCGCAAAAACTCTACGCGCCGAATAAAAAAATGCAAGCCTCCGTCACGCGCTTTGAAAATTTTAATGAATGTCCGTTTAAATACTTCGCGGCGCACGGGCTGGGATTGCAGGAGCGCGTTGAATATAAAATTCAAACGCCCGATATAGGAAATATTTTGCATGCAGTCATGAGCCGTTTCGGGCGCGAATTGCAAAGGGAAAATCGCGCATGGGCGTCGGTGAATTCAACCGAATTGGAAAGCCGCGTCGAAAAAATTATAAGCGATTTAACTCCGCAAGTTCATAACAGAATTTTATTGAGTACAAAGACGCTAGAACACCGCCGCGAACGAATAAAAAGAGTTGCGGTTGAATCTCTGACGCGCTTAATTGAGTTGGATAAAATCAGCGAATTTCACCCGAAAATTTTCGAGTCGAATTTTCATGACGATAAAAATTTAAAAAATGTCGAGATAAATTTGGAGGGGCGCATTGACAGAATCGATTTGAGCGGCGACGGGAAATATTTTTTGATAATCGATTACAAAACGGGCAAGGCGTCGTTGAGTTTGAAAAAAATTTATCAAGGCTTGAGCTTGCAACTGATAATTTATCTGCGCGGAGCCGAAAAAATTTCCGCAGTCGGCGAACGCGACGCGGGCGCAGTACTGTATTGCTTTTTAAAAACTTTGAGCAAAAGCGGCAGAAATGATTCCGAGGCTAAGACTGAGGCGGAAAAGGAATTGAAAATGCCGGGCTTGATTCGCGTTGACGACGAAATAAAAAACGCCGTCGATAAGACGGGCGATTTTGTCGATTTTAAAAAAGATAATTTAGTAAGCCGCGAAGACCTGCAAATTATCACGGATTACGCAAAAAAAATTTTGGACGATACCGCGGAAAAAATTTTGAGCGGTTGCATTAAAGTCAAGCCCGCGAAAATTTCTGCCGACGAAGATGCTTGCCAATTTTGTTTGTACTCCGCGCTGTGTTGTTTCGACAGGGCGATTAATGAAATTTTGGAGCCTGTCAAAGGCAAGAAGGACGAAATTATTTCTGCAATGGCGGAATATCTTAGCGATAAATGAATTTGAGATATTCGCGGTCGTCCATTTGCGAACTTTGAACGGCGCGGCGAATTGCCTCCGACATAACTTCGCTTGCGAGCGTCCCAACCATATTTAAATCCGCAGAAACATTTCCGACCGACGCGGCGTAAATCGTATCACCGTCCGCGAGCGTCCCGACAGGTTTAATACTTCTCGCATAAGCGTTTTGCGTCATCGAAGCGATTTTTGTCAGTTGCGTTTTATCAAAAGCGGTGTTGGTTATAATCATGCCGATAGTCGTATTTTCGCGGTTGAATAAATCGGTTTGCGTGGTTAGCTTGTAAAGTTCGGAGCGCGAATCGGAAAAATTTTTTCTGTCGTCGGTTAAAAGACCGGCGATTTTTTGTCCGTTGCGTTCGTCGTAAACGTCGCCGAGCGCATTGACGACGACCAACGCGGCAATTTTAATTTCTCCGACTTCAACGGCGTAAATTCCCAGTCCCGATTTCATGGAACGAGCCATGCCGCCGAGTTTGCCGACGGTTGCGCCTGCGCCCGCGCCGAAAGAGCCGCTTTTAATTTCCTTGCGAAGTTTAGCCGCCTCGCAAACGGCGCGACCCATTTTTGCATCGGGGCGAATTTTCGAGCTGCCGTAAGATAAATCGTAAATGCAACTTTGAACGACGATCGGCACGAGCGCGATTTTTGTATCGTAGCCGATTTTATTTTCCTCCAGCCAATTCATAACGCCGTCACTTGCGGCAAGTCCATAAGCCGAGCCGCCCGATAAAACGATTGCATTAACGGGCGTCGGGGCGGTTGTCGGAGAAATAACCGGCGTTTCGCGAGAGGCGGGACCGCCGCCGCTTATATCGACGCCGACATTTGCGCCTTCAGGAAAAATGGCGACCGTCACGCCGGTTTTGGCTTTATCGTCCTGAACATTGCCGAACCAAACGTTGCTGAATTCCTGCAGAGAAATTTCCTTAAGCTCGTAAGCCTGCGCGGAACCGAAATTTGCAGTCAACATAAGCGTCAAAGCGCAGATAAAAAATTTTTTAAAGCTTTTCATGATTCAACCTCCAAAATTTCTTCGTGCCTTGCAAAGGCGTTGTGGTTGTGAATTGATTCAAAGTTCTCGCATTCAACCACGAACGCCGATAAATTTTTCACGCCGCGCAGAGCAATTACAACATCGCGCAAAATATCTTCGACGAACTTTGGATTTTGCCAAGCGGCTTCGGTTACGAATTTTTCATCTTCGCGCTTGAGAAGCGGGAAAATTTCTGCCGAACCTTGCGCCTCGATTAATCGGACAAGATTTTCTATGGAAATGTTTTCAAAATCCTTAAACGTCAACTTCACGCGGCAGACCGAGCGTTGATTGTGCGCCCCGAAGTCGGAAATTTCCTTACTGCAGGGACAAAGCGACGTGAAAGGCACGTTCAAGCCCAAAGTAAATTTCATGCGCTCGCCGCGAGTCAATTCGCCGATAAACCGGCAATCGACGGCGGACAGCGAAATTTTTTCGGACACGGGCGAAAATTTTTCTATAAAAAATTTAAACGCGATATTTATTGCGGCAAAATCGGTTGAGAGTTTCTCCAAAGCGTCGAGCAAAATTTTTTCCACGTCGGGAATTTCAAGCGGTTGTTGTGTCCAATCCGTTAAAATTTCTGTTAGGCGGCTCATATGCGTTCCGCGCAGATTGTCGGCAAGTGATACTGTGAATTGGATTTGCGCCGCGACTTGCTGAATGTTTTCGCCGTCCGCAATAAAAAACGGCAGGAGTACTTTCGTAACGCCTGTCCTTTTTATTTTTATTCCGCGCAGGTCTGTTTGATTTTGTACATCTGTCATAAATTTTTTTGTCTCCGAATCGTGTAGAATTTTTCTCAAGGGTAATGTAAATCGCCGATAAAGTCAAGAAAAAAAGCCGCGCCCAAATTTTAATAGCTCGGCTGAAAAAACTTTTTATTTGACGGTGAACTTAAATCGATTCTGAGCGAGCGGCAATTTAATTTCCAGTGCCTCCGCCAAAACATTTACCATTGTGCAATCCATATAAAGAAAATCTTCAACCGAAAGTTGACTGAATAATTTCGGCGTCCAAGAATTGTGCAAGAGCAACATTTTGCAGGGAATATCCGCCAAATGTAAATTCTGAAGGAAGTAATAATTAATGTAAGCGTTAAATCGCGATTCCCAATCAAGTCCTGAAGTTAATGACAATTCAGGCATAACGGATTTTCTGTCGAGAATTTTTATTTCGTCAACGTAGTTTTTTGAATAGTCATTGATAAAACTGTTGCCGAAGAAATCGGATTTGATAACGGTTTCTTCGTTTAAGTTCCACATTTTTTCCCTGTTGAATTCGTACCAAAGTTTCATGCACGTTGAGGCGGGCGGTGCATTCATGAATGCGATATGGCAACTTCTATCTTCCAAATCGCCGAAAAAAATCATGCGATGCTTTTCGTCGGGCAAAAAATATTTCTCAACATCGGAGCTTAAAATTATCGTGTCAAGGTCGAGCCAAATTCCGCCGTATTTTGCGAGCACGGCAACCCTTACTGCGTCTGCAATATTCATAAGCGAAAATCTGCCCGGAAATAAATGTAAGTAGAGTTCGCGCACGTCGATAAATTCGCCGAGGTTTTTGTAATCTAGGACGACGATTGTTGCGTTCGGCAAAAATTTTTTCCAAGTTCCCATGCACAGTTGCAAATAAACCGGTATGTTTTCACGCGGCTCCCAAAAAGTATAAACAAACAAATTAATCGCCTCCGCAAAGAATTTTAGCACAATGAATTTTCTCAAGCAAGAAAAAACGCCCGCCTGAAAAAGACGAGCGATTAAAATCGGGGTTATGATTTATAAGGAGAAGAGTTTTACTTGAGAGCGTAGCCGTTATTGTACATTGCGTCTTGTTCCTTACGAGTCTTGTAAAGTTGCGTTGTGGTATCAAGTTCGACATCTTCGAGCGTGAGGAGCTGACCTTTCTTGACATCGCGGAGCATTTTTGCCTTTTTGTTGACAAGACCGTAAACTACGTAACCTTTCTTGTAGGTTTCCTCGGCAGTGGCGATTGAGCCGTAAGTTGTGTAGCCGCCGATACCGTCAATGGTTTGACCGGCTTTGAGGTCGACTTTCGCGACGGTAATGCACTCGCTGACAGGACCGTCAAGCGGAATGATTGTCGGTTCATGATCGATAACGAGTTTTGCTACGGTGAGCGGAGTTTCGAGGTTGCAGAGGTGGTAGGGGCGATAGAGCGTCCAGAGCGGACCGGGTCCCATGCTGTGATATTGCATTTGATAAGCAATTTCCTGATTATCGGTCGCGACAGTTACAAAGACGCCGGGCGCGATGCCGTTTACGTATTCAACGACGCCATGTTTGTTGAGAATGCCGCCGTCTTCTTTGAGGCGGAAAATCGTATTAAGTTCTTTGATACCTTCGGTGCCGGGTTTGGTTACGGGACCGTGTCCGCCGATAACGTCGGGGATAAGTCCGGTTGCATTTGACATTGCAGTCATTTCAACCATTGTCTTTGTACCGTCTTTGAACGCGCAGAGCATACGCGGGCTCATCTTGCGGCGAGTAGCTTCTTCCAAAACGGTGTCGGGGTTGCAAGCGTAATCGAGCTTGTTGTTTTTGCCTTTGCCCATGACGCGGACTTGCATACCCATTGCCTTTGCAAAGCAGTAAATTTCCATAACCGCGCCGGGTTCGTCGCCTGCGGAGCCGGTGTAGATAACGCCGTTTTTGTCGCCGAGTTTTTTGAGCCACGGTCCGATAACAACGTCGGTTTCAACGTCCATCATGACAACGTGCTTATGATTGTTGAGCGCGTCGGTTGCAATGCGAACGCCAATTTCCGGAACGCCCGTAACGTCGATAGCGCATTCGACAAGATTAGCCGACGAAATTAAATCGGCGTTTTCAGTCGCGACGTATTTGCCCATTTCCATAAACTTGTTGGCTTCTTCGAGCGAGTTGGTTTTGGCAATATCCTCGTCCTTAATGCCGGCGTAGTGGAAAGCGTTAATGACGTTGTCAATTTTGATATCGGCGACGATTGCGGGCATAATGCCTTTCATGCCGACCATTTGACTGACCATACCGCGGCCCATTTGTCCTGCGCCGACCAGACCCGTACGAATGATTTTGCCTTCTGCTTCGCGCTGTGCAAGTTTCTTGTCCATGTTTAACATAGTTAAAAAGCTCCTTTCAATGTAAAATCCTTGCGGATTGGATTAACCGATTAATAAATTTCGATAAGAGTTTCTATTTGAATATCCGCCTTTGTGAGCGGCTGTTCACCCTCAAGCATAATGCAACCGGGGCGTTCGGGCTCGCTGCCGCCTTTGAAAGACAGCGTGCAATGTCCGAGATCGCGCAGAGTGCTTTTGGCTTCTTCGCCGACCGCCGTTATTGTGAAAACTTTTTCGCCGATAAGCATAATGTCGCCGGGTGCGGGAATTCCCAAAAGTTGTTCCTTGGTATGCAAAATCGACAATTCGGCAAGTTCGGGCGGTGCGTCGTTGTTAAAGAGGATAATGAAGTTCGCTTCGGGATCGTCAAGGAAACTCAGTGCGAGCTCGCCCCAACCCGTTATCATTGTATGGTATTTCATTTTTAACCCTCCCAGAAAATTTTCTTAGCTGTAAAGACCGATACTGAAAAAGTAAGCGATAACAACAGCAACCGGACCTGTGATAAGGCGCGAATAAAGAATTGCAGGAACGCCCAGTTCTATAGTTTCCGGTTCAGCTTCGCCCAAGCTCATGCCGACGGGGATAAAGTCGCAACCAACCTGCGCGTCAATCGCGAAGAGTGCCGGCAATGCGTATTGCGGGGGAATATTGCCCATGCCGATTTGGACGCCGAGCAAAGTTCCGACGACTTGCGCAATAACCGCGCCGGGACCGAGCACCGGAGAAATAAACGGTATCGCGCAGATAAACGAAACTGCAACCATACCCGGCAAGGTACTCGCGATAGGCGAAATTGTATTTGCGATAACATCGCCCGCGCCAGACGCGCTGATTATGCCCAAAATCATTGAAACGAACGCCATAAACGGCAGAATTGTTTTAACGGTTATATCGATAGTTTCGCGCCCAGCCGCATAGAATTTATTGACAATGCCGCCGATTGCGATACCAATGCGCGTAGCTAAATTTTTTTCTTTGCCCTCGTTCATTTTGGCAATTTCTTCTTTAGCCTGCGCCTTAGTCTTCGGAGCCGTCGCGGGATTGGTCGGAGTCCCTGCTGAAGGCTTCGGAGCGGGAGCCGCGCTCGCATCTGCATAACTTATGCAACTTTCATCAACTGCAGAAACGTAAATGTCCGGCGTGATAAATTTCGCAAGCGGTCCGGTCTGTCCGACAGGCAGAACATTAACCGTAAAAATTCTTTTCTTGGGATAGACGCCGCAACGAGCCGTTCCGCCGCAGTCAACTATCGCAACCATGATTTCATTGTCGGGAACGCCCGTCGAAAAGCCGTCAACCGCCTCGCAACCCGTCATTTCAGCGATTTTAGCCGCAACGGGGTGAATTCCGCCGCCGGTTATGCTGACAACTTTATTTCTTGTCGCAGTCGGTACCAAAGTCAAAGGTCCGCCGAATCCGCCCTTACCCGCCTTAATCGTTACGGATTTCATTTCGCCGCCGCTCGGAGCCTCTTCAACCGCGACTTCTTCAGCATAACTTATGCAACTTTCATTAACCGCCGAAACGTAAATGTCTTCCGTAATAAATTTCGCAAGCGGTCCTGTTTGACCGACAGGCAAAACGTTAACCGTAAAAATTCTTTTCTTGGGATAAACACCGCAACGAGCCGTTCCGCCGCAGTCGACTATCGCAACCATGATTTCATTGTCGGGAACGCCCGTCGAAAAGCCGTCAACCGCCTCGCAACCCGTCATTTCAGCGATTTTAGCCGCAACGGGGTGAATTCCGCCGCCGGTTATGCTGACAACTTTATTTCTTGTCGCAGTCGGTACCAAAGTCAAAGGTCCGCCGAATCCGCCCTTACCCGCTTTTATCGTTACTGCTTTGTAAGCCATTTCGCCGACCTCCTTATTTCTTGCTACTCATGTGGGCGAAAATTCTGTCTGTGACAATGCCGCGAATCAGAATTACGATAACGCCGACGATGAAGTATCTGACTGCCAAATCACCCAGCGAAAGTCCAAGCTCGGTAATGCCTGCCGCAATGCCCATATAGACAAAGAGTTCGCCGCCATTTGCATGCGGGAAAAGTCCCGTCACGGGGTGAACGAAACTGACTGCCGCGTCGTAAAATGCGGGCTTGTTCTTTTCCTCAACGAATCGACCGAACGTGTAGCACATTGGATTACAAAGAAAGATAACTGCCAAAACCGGTAAAATTGTGTAGCGCGTTACAGTATATTTCGTCGCAAATTCCGCCACGCCGTTTACTCTGTCCTCGCCGATTAATTTTATCAGCGAATTGACTGCCGTCATCATTATGACGACCAGCGGAATTATTCCCGTTACCCACGCGACGAACGTTTCCGAACCCGCTCGGAATAAATCCATAAATCCATTTGCTAATGTTGCAATGGCTTCCATAAAAACGCCTCCTTTGAATAACCCCAAAAATTTTTTTCTATTGATTACGCGACTTTTTTTAGTCGGTTAATCCAAAATCACTTTGCTCAACATCACCCCTTCAAATTTTCTTCTTGCACGAAAGGATACCATAAAAAAATATCTTTGCAATAGCTTTGATATAGAATTTCAGTAAAAGTAATTTGCCGCCCGAAAAGATTTTTACAGATTTTCACGGCTAAAATTTTCCAAAGCGATTTTTACAAAGTTGGTGTCTGCGAAGTTATTTTTTCAAACGCAACAAGCCTTCCGCGCAGTTAATGTCGGTTATCAAAACATTTAAATAGCCGCCGTTAATCGCGCCGGTGACCGCTTGAATTTTATGTTCGCCGCCCGCCACGCCGACCCGATAAGGAATTTTTTTCACTGCGGATAATTTTATTCCGCCGACGCGCTCGTTAAATTCGTCGAAAGGCTCCGTGTTGCCGTCAATGTCGAAATATCTTAGGATTATGTCGCCGACCGCCCCGCGCTCGCTGAAATTCTCCAGGGTTTTGTGATCAACGTAGCCCGTCTGCAAAACTGTCGAATATTCCTTATGCGGCACGCCTATTCCCATTATCAGCACGTCCAATTTTCTGAACAGATTCACGACCTTTAAAATCGTCCGCTCTTCCAAAAATTCATCAAGCAAACTCCGCTTTGAAAACAACGCCGGCGAAAATAATTGCACGCATTTTCCGCCGAACCTGTCCGCGAATTCTTGCGCCAAATAATTCGAGTGAATATCAGGGCGACTTTCGCCGACGCCGCCGATTACCGGAACGAATGTACACGAAACTGAATTTTCGATAAAAAAATCTGCGCGGGCGACGCTTTGCAAAGCCGAGCCCATAGAAACTCCGACATAATCGCCGTCGCGGAGAATTCTCGCCAAAAATTTCAGCGCGGCGCGTCCGAGTTCCGAATTTAGCGCAGATTTATTTTCGGGCAACGCGCTTGACGGCACGATTATAACTTCCTGCAAATTTAAAAGTTTTTCCAGCTCGCGCTCCAGTTGCCCGTACATTAAATTATCGGGATTGTGAATTTCGATTTTTACAATTCCCAATTCCTTGCCCGCGCTGAGCATTCGCGAAACCGTCGGACGCGATATTCCCAAAATCTGACAAATTTCTTTCTGCCCGACGCCGTCTTGATAATAGAGACTGCAACATTTAAAAATCAAGCGAACATCATCAATCAGCTTTCTCATAAAAACACCTCCGCGGCGAATTTTATTATAAAAAATTTCTTCGGGCAATAAAAAAATCCCGCCGACTTCGACGGGCTAAATTTTATGAAAATTAATTATCAGCCTGCAAAAAATCCGCCGAACTTTTCGACGGAGTGAAAAATTTTTATGAAAGTTCTTATTCGCCAATGATTATGACTTTGCATTTGCGCGGGCGCGGACGAGTTCTGTCGAAGTCTACAAAATAAATGTAACCGGTCGTGCCGACGCCCAATTTGCCGTTGTCAACCTCGAAAGTTGAGCTGGAGCCGATAATACTTGCCTTTAAATGTGCGTCGCCATTGAAAAGTGCCGTTCTGTCGCCGCCGGGCAGATACGCTTCGGCATCGGGCCAGGACTCAACCGCTTTGTAATGTTCTTCGCCGGGATAAGTGTATTGCTCCTTGGTTAAATGGTCGGGAATAATTTTTTTCAGCGCGTTGTTAAGGTCGACTTGCAAAGACTCCATGCCCGTTGCCTCGTCAATGTCGTGCGCGAATTCTTCAAAGAAGACTGCGCAGGTCGTGTGAGGAGAAATTACCGTGCAAATTCCGTTCTGAACGCCGCTTTCAGCAATGATTCTGCGGACTTCGGGTGTTATGTTCAAAAAGGTCGGGTCGCCGCCTTTGGATTGCAATTTTATCGTCTCTTTGTAAACTTTCATGATTCAAGCCTCCGCTTTTTTCTCGTTATAAGCCTTGACAATAGCCGCCGCCATCTCCGCAACGCGAACTGCGGGGTCGGGAGCCTTCAAAATGCCGCTAGTCGCGCCGGTGCCGTCCGCGCCGAGTTTTACAACTTTGTAACAATCTTCCGCGGTCGTCACGCCCGAAGCTATCATAATCGCCACGTCCGGATTTATCTTTGAAATGCGCTCGCAAACTTCGATTGTATAGCTGTCGTCGGCGGTTTTGCCCGTCCCGATTAAATCAGTCGGCTCGCAAAGCAAAATATCGGGAGCAAATTCCGCGACCGCTTGACCTTCAACAACAGAATCCGCGCAGACAATCGTCATAATATCCAATTCTTTTGCGCGCTGAATTGTCTTGGAAAGTTCCGCAAGCGTCATGGGATTTTCCGCGTGATTGAGGAAAGTTGCGCCCGCGCCCGCTTCTTTGAGCGATTCGGGCAATACGTGACCCATTCCGCGACCGGGTTTCAGCGATTCCATATGCTGCGCCGTCACGATTACATTTTTGGTATTCGCTTTAATCAATCTTATATCGGCGAACGGGCAGGTAAAAAAAATCGTCAAGCCGTATTTCTCGGCGGCGGCGTCTGCGGCTTTCGCCAATGCCAACGATTTTTCTCCGTACAAATACGATTTCGGATTCACGACCAGGAACGGGATTACCGGTTTTTTCATTTACAATTCCTCCTTAATTTCCTTTGCCAAAAGAATATCATAAATTTTTATCTTTTCAATAGCGTTGGTTTTGAACTTCGGTAAAAGTTTCCGCCGCGTCAATTCTACTTTTACCAATGTTCATTGTAGCATATATTGCCAATTTGCCCGCGATAAAATATAATTTGGTAAAATTTTTTAAAGGAGATTTACGAATTATGTTGACAAGAACCAAAGAAATTCTCACGGCGGCGAAGAAAAATCATTATGGCGTGGTCGCGCCGGACTTCTGGGATTTAAATTCCGCTCGCGATTATGTTCAAGTCGCCCAAGAGCTTGACGCCCCAATTTTGCTGTCCTTCGCGCAGGCTCACAAACATTTAATCTCCCTGGAAGAAGCCGCCGCAGTCGGTAAAGTCATGGCGGAAAGCGTCAAAGTTCCCATTGCCCTGCACCTTGACCACGGCGAAGATTTTGCCTATGTCAAACGCGCTATCGAACTGGGCTTTAATTCCGTCATGATTGATGCGTCGATGAATCCTTTTGAAGAAAACGTTCGCCTGACCAAAGAGGCGGCAGATTATGCGCACGCGCACGGCGTCGACATCGAGGCGGAAATTGGGCACGTCGGCGGCACAACCGAAAGTCCTACCGAAATGGAAGAAGTCGAAACGATTTACACCAGGGTTGACGAGGCGGCGGCGTTCGTCGAAAAAACCGGCGTCGATTCGCTGGCAGTTTCTATCGGAACTTCGCACGGTGTTTACAAGAACAATAAAAATCCCGAACTCAATTTCACGCGCTTGAAAGAACTTGCCGCGGCTGTTCCCGTTCCGCTCGTCCTGCATGGCGGCTCCGGCACCGGCGACGAAAACCTTAAACGCGCCGTCAAAGAAGGCATTACCAAAGTCAACGTCTTCACCAAATTTACAACCGCTGCTCGCGACGCCGCTGTTGAAGTCGTTCGCAACGAAAAATTAAAAAGTTATATGCGCGTTCAGCAAGCCGCAGATGAAAGCATTCGCAACGTCCTGCGCCACTATATCAGCCTCCTCACCAAATAATAAAAATTAAATTTGTCAGCGTCTGTTAAAAATTTTTATCAAATTCAATCCCCGCGAGGGGCTTATTTTTTTTTGCGAGCTAAGATAAAATTTATTTTCGGAAGGTGGTTGTTTGTGAAAAAATTTTTTATGGCGGCGTTGATTTTTACGATTATGATTTTCTTCGCGCAGGTCGAGGCGGCGAAAATTTCCTGTGCGGATTCTGTCTTTGCATTCGGGACGATTGCGCAAAAGCTCGGCGAGTGGAATTGCACGCCCTTAAAAATTTGGTACGGCGGCGACGAACTCAACAACGCGGAAAATATCAAATACATGAACGATTTAGCTGAGGGCAGTGGTTTTGAGAAAAAATTTTCCGCGTGCATGGTTTTCTATAGCGATTTTCATTCGCCGCCCGATGACGGGAAAATTTCTGCGTGGAATTACGACAGCGATTATAAAAATTGGTCGTGGTACTTCGGGCTTTACGAGGACGGCAAGTGGAAACTCATGACTTGGGGATATTAATCAATCAGGAAAGAGGGATTATGAATTGAAAAAATTTTTTATGGCGGCACTCTGCGCGGCGGGGCTTTTAATCAGCGGTTGCGGCGGCGAGGAAAAAACTTCTTCAAGCGACGAAAAAGTTTTCAATTACGGCACCATTGCTTACGGCGTGGCAATGGAAAACGTCGGAACAAATCCCCATGAAAGTTACAGCGGCTGGTCGACTTTGCGTTACGGCATCGGCGAAACTCTTTTTAAATTTAACGAGCATATGGAGCTTGAGCCGTGGCTTGCCGAAAGTTTCGAGCAGGTCGACGATTTCACGATTAAAATTAAAATTAAAGACGCCGCGACTTTTTCCAACGGCAAAAAAGTTGACGGCGCGGCAGTCAAAGCTTGTCTGGAAGATTTAATTACCAAACACGACCGCGCTCCCCGCGATTTGAAAATTTCCGCGATTGAGGCGGACGGACAATTTGTGACGATTAAATCCGCCGAGAAAATGCCCGCCCTTTTAAATTATCTTAGCGACCCTTACGGTTGCATTATCGACGTTGCGGCGGGCGTTAAGGATAATATCGTTGTCGGCACGGGTCCTTATGTCGCCGTCAAAGTCACCGACACGCAGGTTGATTTAATCAAGAACGAAAATTATTGGGACGCCGTCAAGCCGAAGATGGATAAAATTTTTGTCAAGAGCATAACCGACGGCGATACGCTGACAATGGCAATGCAAAACGGCGAACTTGACGCGGTGCAGGGTTTGCCCTATTCGAGTTTGCAACTTTTTAAAGACGGCTACAAAATTTCGCAAGTAAATACTTCGCGAGTTTATCAGGCGGCGTTCAATTTCAAAACTCCCGCGCTCCAAGATTTAAACGTCCGCAAGGCAATTTCTATGGCGATTGACAAAGAAAATTTCTGCAAAGTTTTGCTCAACGGCAACGGCACGCCCGC
>CAMNEX010000016.1 GCA_946536825.1 uncultured Selenomonadales bacterium
GGATTTTTTTCGTCTTGCGGCTCGGAATTTTCTTCGGGCGGCTCGTCAGCCGGATCAGCCTCCGGCAAGTCGATTACATCTGAAAAAGGAACAATTCTTTCCTCGCCGTCGTGTTCGTTGTCAACGTAATGAAAACCTTCGCTTGTAATGACAGCCTGGTCTGCCTGCAAAGCCGTCGCCAAATTCGCACTGTGTTGGTCGATTGATATTATCCCGAAAGTACTCAGAAGTTTTTTAAGGACAGTTTTTTTAGCCATGGCGTCAAAATTCGTGCTCCAAACGGAACTTTGCCGACCCGAACGCAAATCGTAGGCATAACTCTGCGAATATTTTTCCGCGTGCGCTTGTAATTCCTCAATCGTCATGTAAAGCGACTTCTTAAAGCCGTTCAAAAGTTCCATGTACGCGACGTAGCCGACGATTTCTTCCGAAATTTTTTCGCCGCGAATTATTCCGCCCGTTTCAAAATCGATTTCTTTAATTTGCCCTTCGCGAACCGCACCGGAATTCAGCGTCCGATATTGCCCGCTACGCATTGCCAACTGTATAAAACCTTTAAAGCCGAGTTGAAATTGAGCCTGCCTCTTGTAAGGAACTATGTACGCAAAACCCAAACTCGGATTTATCGGAAGTTTCAACGCCGCCGCAATGCCCGCCGCACTCAAGATCGAATTCGGCGAACAATCCTGCAGTTTCGAGTTGCTCCGAACGATCGTCAATATCGAAGAAATGAACGACGGCGCGGATTGGTCGAGCAATTCTTCAAAGCGACGTTTTATTCCCGCGCTGTTCAAGAGCTGTTGCAAAGTCGGTTGTTCCCGGTTCATTGAAATTTCTCCTTCCAAAATTTTTTATCATAATAACAAAAAAAAAATCCCGCCGCAATTTGCAACGGATAAAAAATTTTTTCTGTCTTTAAGCTTTGCTGACGTAACTGCGTTTGTAAGCGGGAACGGTCGCCCAATCGAGTTTATTGGCGTCGATTTTATTTTCAACAGCGAAAGCCGCCGCAATGCCCGCCGCTTCGCCGATACTGTAGCAAGTCGGCTGAATTCTCATGGAGGCTTGCAAAATAAAACTTGCGCTTATGCAACGCCCCGCGACAATCAGATTGGAAATTTTGTCGGTGATCATCGAACGATAGGGAATTTCATAAAAGCCGCCCGCCGGAAGTTTTTCGGAAATTTTTTCGCCGTGCGCGTCGATAAACCAAGCGGTTCTGCAAACGGCGTCTTTAAATCTGCTCTGGTTGTGATAATCGTCCTCGACAAGATAATATTTTCCCTTAATGCGCCACGATTCGCGAGCACCGAGCATAACGGCTTCGCGGCTGATAAAGGCGTTTTCAAAGCCGGGCAAATGATTAATCAGATAGCGGGCGATATTGCGCATCATTTTTCTGCCGAAAATGACGGCGTTGCTATAGCTTATCGGGTCGGTTGCGGAAAATTTAATGGGAATTTCGGGGCAATTCATGCTCATGACGCCGTTTTTGCCGATAATCGTATAAGCCTGCATATATTCGGCTTCGTCCTGAGTAATTTCGCCCGTTTCGACGCCGCGAGCCATGAACTCTTCCAATTTATAGCGTTGTTTCCTGTGCATAGCCTCGGCAATTTCAAAATAGGGCAATTTGGATTTGCACCAATCTTCCTTCAGTTCAATGGCGACATAATTATAAAGTTTTTCGGTATCAATGCCGCCCATCTCGAAACGAAAACTCAACGGCTGATTGTTGCCGGTCTTTTCGTAGCCGCGCTCATAATCGACGCCCGAAACTCTGGACAAATAAGCGTCGCCGGTCGCGTCGATAAAAATTTTGGCAATCACGGCGGCAAGTCCCGAAATGGTTTGAACGATAACGGCGGAGATTTTGCCGCCCGAAGTAATAGAATCAACAACGACGGCTTGATAAAGAATTTTGACGCCGTTTTCTGTACACATTTCGTCATGAATCAGCGCGAGCGTTTCGGGGTTATGCCAAGTCTGTTGGGTGACGCCGTCGAAAGGCTCAATTCCGTAGCCGCGCAGACGATTTTTAACTTCTTTAAGATAAGGCGTGTCGGAATCGGGCGCGTGCGTGTCCATGAAAGGATAAACGCAACCGAGGACGCCGAGCCCGCCGAGCGCAATTCCGCGTTCGATTAAAAGAGTGTTCGCACCGTTTTTGGCGGCATTGACGGCGGCGGCAGTACCCGCGGGACCTCCTCCGCAAATGCACACATCCACAGAAAAAAGCACAGGAATTTTTTTATCTGCGTATTTGATTGAGTCGCCTGAAGGAGTTTTGGCGGCTTCGGTGTGATTGTTGTCGATAAGGACGGTTGAAAGCGCAGTGACGCCCGCTAATTTCATGAAGTCGCGCCTCGAAATAGGAATGGCGAAAGATTTTTCCATGGATAAACACCTCGCAGAATATTTTCGATTATTATACCAAAATTCTGCACGGCGGGAAATTTTTTTGATAGCGCGGCGGGGCTTTTTGTTGATAAAAAAATTTATCTGTTGTACACTGCAAAAAAATTTTGGGAGGCTTGATAAAATGTCGGCAAGAATTTTACAAGGAAAAGAATTCGCCGCCAAAATAAAAGAATCGGCGCGAGCGGAAGTTGAAGAGCTTAAAAAAAATTTCGGCGTGACGCCGGGGCTTGCAGTGATAATCGTCGGAGAAAATCCCGCGTCGCAAGTCTACGTTCGCAACAAGCACAAAACCTGCGAGGAGCTCGGAATAATTTCGGAAGTCATTGCAATGCCCGAAGATACTACTAAGGAAAATTTGCTCGCCAAAATTGACGAACTCAACGCCGATAAAAATATTCACGGGATTTTAGTTCAGCTCCCGTTGCCCGCCGCGATTAAAGCGCACTCGGAGGAAATTTTGAACAGAATCGACCCGCTTAAAGATGTCGACGGCTTCCACCCTGTCAACGTCGGCAAACTCGTTATCGGGAGCCCCGCGCTTGTTCCGTGCACTCCCGCGGGCTGTATCGAAATGCTTGACCTGGCGGGCATTGAAATTGACGGCAAACGCGCCGTGATTATCGGGCGCAGTAATATCGTCGGCAAGCCGCTTTTACATTTGCTTATGGCGCGTCATGCAACGGTGACTGTTTGTCATACGCACACGAAAAATCTTGCGGAAGTCGCTCGCGAAGGAGAAATTTTGGTTGCGGCGTCGGGCAAGCCCAAACTCGTTACCGCCGATATGATTCGCCCCGGTGCAACGGTTATTGATGTCGGGATAAATCGCATTGCGCCGAAAAAATTGGTCGGAGACGTTGACTTTGACGCGGCGAAAGAAATTGCCGGCGCGATTACTCCGGTGCCCGGCGGCGTCGGACTTCTTACTGTCGCAATGCTCATGAAAAACGTCGTCAAAGCCGCGAAGCTCCAACTCGGTGAATAAAAATGTTTATAATAATCGTCGCGGCGATTCTCGGAATAATTTTGGCTCTCGCGCTAATTTCGATAAGATTTTTGGTCAGCGATCATCTCGCAAAAAAATTTTATAAAATCTTCGCGGCGGCAGATTTGGCAATGATTGCCGTAATTCTCGGCGGCTGGTTCGCTCGCTCGCTCGTCCCCGATTTTTTTATCGGATTTTTCGGCAACGTCGCGACAGTCTTTTTAATGACGCAATTAATCTGCGGCGGCTTGGTTATCTGCGCGGTTGTTGTGAGATTTTTTTATCGAAAATTCCACAAGCCGACGAAGTTTGAACCTGCGCGGCGGCGTATGCTCGCCTATGCCTTGATTTATCCGTTCATGTCGCTGGCGGTCTCGCTTTACGGCAACCGTATCGAAAAAAATTCTGACGTTGAAAATTTCTACGACGTTCCGATTAAAAATCTGCCGCCTGAATTGGAAAATTTCCGACTCGCGCAGATTAGCGATTTGCATTTGGGCGCGTATTTTTCTTTGGAACGCCTCGAAAAACTTTTGCAGAGAATTGCCGACACAAACCCCGACCTTTTGGCGATAACCGGCGATATTTTCGACGATGTCAACATGAATCCCGCCGCAATTAAACTCGTCGACAGCTTTAACGACAAATTTAAATTCGGGATTTATTACATTCACGGCAACCACGAACATTTCCGCGGCATTTACGCGATTGAACAAATGCTCGCGAAAACCAAAATTCATTTCCTGCTGAACAGCGCGGAAAATGTCACGTCGAAACTTTTTATTCTCGGCGTCGATTATCCTTCGCGGGCTCCCGTCATGAATTCCGGCGGCGACAAGGAGCGCGAAAATCTTTTTGCCGAAGCTCGAAAAAAATTTGTCGATAAAGCTATGGAAAATGTCCCCGACGACGCGATTAAAATTCTTTTGGCTCACCACCCCGAATTTATCGACGACGGCGCACAAAGAAATTTCGCTTTGACTTTAACGGGGCATACTCACGGCTCGCAATTCGGGATTTTCGGCGTCCCGCTCTTCCCGGTTTTCAAATACACTCGTGGCGTTGTGAAAATCGGCGACAGTTTCGGTTATGTTCACGTCGGCAACGGCAGTTGGTTTCCTTTCCGCCTCGGTTGCCCGCCCGAAATCGCTTACTTCACGCTTAAAGCTGTTTAACATTGCCTCGCATTTGCGGGGCTAATTTTTTCTGTTATAATCGCCTAAAAAACTTTTGGAGGTGAAAATTTGGAACGCTTGCAGAAATTAATCGCTCGCGCCGGTTTTTGTTCGCGTCGGCAAGCCGAAAAATTTATTTCGGAGGGCAAAGTTTCTGTCGACGGCAAAATTATTCGCGAACTCGGAGCGAAGGCTGATGTAAATCAAAAAATTTGCGTCGACGGCAAAATTTTATCTTTTGACACGGAAAAAATTTATCTCCTGCTCAACAAACCCCGCGGCTACGTCTCGACCGTCAGCGACGAACGCGGCAGAAAAACCGTTCTGGAACTTTTGGACGAAAATTTTTCTTCAAAACGCCTGTATCCTGTCGGGCGGCTCGATTTAAATTCGGAAGGTTTGATTCTCCTGACTAACGACGGCGATTTAACCAACGCGCTGATTCACCCGCGCTTTGAAATAAAAAAAACTTATCGCGCCAAAATATCGGGCGAAATTACCGAAGAAAAATTAGATAAACTCCGCGCAGGTATCGAACTCGATGACGGCTTGACCGCGCCCGCCGAAGTTTATTTGCTCGGAGATAATTTTGTCGAAATTACAATTCACGAAGGACGCAATCGCCAAGTGCGGCGCATGTTCGCGGCGGTCGGTTGCGACGTTAAACGCCTTCGCAGAATAAAATTTGCAAATTTGACGTTGGAAGGCTTGAAAGTCGGCAAATTTCGTGAATTGACGGTTGAGGAAGTTGCAAAGTTAAAAGGAGAATCGCTTTGAGAAAAATAATTGTAATCGGCGGCGGACCTGCGGGCATGATGGCGGCGATTAGGGCTGCGGAAAACGCCGCGCAGGTTATTTTGTTTGAAAAAATGCCCCGCGTCGGGCGCAAGCTCGGCATAACCGGCAAGGGACGTTGCAATTTGACAAACTCGGCGGACGCGCTGGAGATTATTAAAAATCTGCCGGGCAACGGGAAATTTTTATTCAGCGCATTGAAAAATTTTTCCTCCGCCGATACCGTGAATTTTTTTGAAAGCCTCGGCGTTAAAACCAAAATCGAACGCGGCGGCAGGATTTTCCCTGTCAGCGACGATGCAACCGAAGTTATCGACGCGCTGTTAAAAAAAATGGCGTTGCTCGGTGTCGAAGTCAGGACAAGTTCGCCCGTCACGGAGATTATTTCAAAAAATAAAAAAATCGTCGGCGTTTTATCCAACGGGAAAATTTTTAATGCGGACGCGGTAATTTTGGCGACGGGCGGTGCGAGTTATCCGGCAACCGGCTCAACCGGCGACGGATTTAAATTTGCCAAGCGATTGGGTCATACCGTCACGGAAATTTTGCCCGCGCTCGTGCCGCTCGAAGTCGAAGACGATATAAAAACTCTGCAAGGGCTGTCGTTGAAAAATGTTCGCGTGAAACTTTTGGCTGATGGCAAAAAAGTCGCGGAGCAATTCGGCGAAATGTTGTTTACCCATTTCGGAGTGAGCGGACCGATAATTTTAACGCTAAGTCGGCAGGCGTCAAAACTTTTGGCGACGAAAATTTTCGTTGAGTTGGAAATAAATTTAAAGCCCGCACTGACGCCCGAACAACTCGACGCCCGAATTTTACGCGACTTCGATAAGTTCAAACGCAAGGCAATAAAAAATTCACTTGTCGAACTTTTGCCCGCGAAATTAATCCCGATAATTTTGGACAGGGCATTTCTGGCGGGAAATAAAAAAGTCGACGAGATAACAGCGGCGGAACGGCGGCGACTTGTCGAAATTCTGCGCGGCTTGCCGCTTACGATAACCAAAACGCGCCCGATAGCCGAGGCGATAGTAACTGCGGGCGGCGTCGCGGTCAAAGAAATAAATCCCGGCACAATGGAATCAAAAATCATAAAAAATTTATTTATCGTCGGGGAAGTGGCGGACATTGACGGGTTCACGGGCGGATTTAATTTGCAAGCGGCGTGGTCAATGGGAAATGCCGCGGGAATTTGCGCCGCGAAATAATTCAGAGTAAATGTTAATAAATTCAAAGACAAATTTAATTGACTTGACAATAACGTTGCTGTAAAATGAAAAAAAACTTTAAGAGGTGAATCGCATTGCGCAGAATTTTTTTCTTGACGACGTTATTGATGATGATTTTTATGACGACGGCGTTTGCGGAAGAAACGACGACGGGAAATGACGAACCGTACGTTTACACGAGCGATTATTTCAATTACACGATCGATTGCCCGATTAAACCTGTGGCGGTTGTGCGAAATCCTTGGCAAGAGCCCGAAAGGCAAGGCGAAATGTTAGTTTTCGTCAATGAAGGTTTTGACATTAAATACGCCTATCTGATTCAAGTTAATGCCTTTGACGACGATAAAGTTCCCGATTTTAACAAAGCGAGTAAAAAAACTATCGACGAGTACTTTGAAGCACTGAAAGAAAGCAATAGTTTCAGTTCGGTGGATTTGGTGAGCATTTCTCCGAAAAATAAAGGCGTTTATGCGATAACGGCGGAGACAATCGAAGTTTACAACAACGAAACGGGCGAGCTTGAAGGTCAATTTGTAGCCGACAGACGCGACATTTATACCTTTTTCCGTTCGGAAGCGGGACGTTGCATAAGTATTCAGCTCGTGAGCGTCAATCTTGATAAAGAATTCGTCGGAACCTACAATCACAGCGTGCGCTCGTTCAAGGATAACGCCAAAGTCAGCAAAGCTGACAAGAAAAAGAAAGATAAAAAAGATAAGAAGGAAAAGAAAGACAAGAAGGATAAAAAGGACAAGAAAGACAAAGATAAATAAATCGGTTGACAAAGTTTTGGGCGTGTGATATAAAATACAGCGTTTTATCAAAGGGGTATCGCCAAGTTGGTAAGGCACCAGACTCTGAATCTGGCATGCGTTGGTTCGAGTCCAGCTACCCCTGCCAATACAGAAAATAACAAAAGCTCGAGGAAAAAATTCGCGAGCTTTTTTCGTTGCCATTATAAATTTTTTGTGTTATAATCCGTCCTGCGTATGAATAAAAAAATATTTTTTAGGAGGTAAAAAATCATGGCAAAATATGTGTGCAGCATTTGCGGATATGTTTATGAAGGCGACGCTCCGCCGAGTGTGTGCCCGATTTGCAAAGCACCGGCAGAAAAATTCGTTGAGCAGAGCGGAGAGCTGGTATTTGCGGACGAACACGTAATCGGAGTGGCAAAAGGCGTCGACGAAAAAATTATCGAAGGACTTCGCCAAAACTTTAACGGCGAATGTTGCGAAGTCGGCATGTACTTGGCAATGAGTCGCGCCGCGCACCGCGAAGGTTATCCGGAAATCGGAGAAATTTTCCGCCGCTACGCGCTTGAAGAGGCAGAACACGCCGCGAAGTTTGCCGAATTGCTCGGCGAAGTTGTCAGCGCGTCGACGAAAGAAAATCTCAAAGTCCGCGTCGCCGCCGAACACGGAGCTTGCCAAGGCAAAAAAGATCTCGCCGCGCTCGCAAAGAAATTGGGTCTCGATGCAATTCATGACACGGTTCACGAAATGGCAAAGGACGAGGCGCGGCACGGCAAAGGCTTCAAAGGATTGCTCGATCGTTACTTTAAATAAATCTTGACAGAAAAAATCCTGCGTGATAGTATTTAGCGCGTTGCGGAGAGGTGTCCGAGCGGTTGAAGGTGACAGACTCGAAATCTGTTGTAGCGAAAGCTACCGTGGGTTCGAATCCCACCCTCTCCGCCATTATTACAGGTGCAGTAAAATGTTACACCTGGGGATTGAAACGAAATTAAGTATGGTCACAAGCCACCGTGTGTTCACGAAAGAGTTGCCCTTCAAAATCGGAGGGCGATTCTTTTTTTATAAAAGTTCGAGGTGATTTTATGGTTAAAAAATTTTTGGCGGTAATAATTTTGTCCGCAATGTTTTTGAGCGGTTGCGGAAAGGAGGATACGCCCGAAAACGCGCTTGCCGAAATAAAAATTGCACTTGCCGAGCGTGATTCTCAAAAACTCGCCGCCCGCGCAGATTTGGACGAATTTTTTTCCGAAACTTACGACGCGACGACGCTTGAGCTTGCAAAAAATTACGACGTGTACAAAGAAAAGTATCCCGACGACCCATATTTTCAACACAGCGCGGAATTTTTGACGGAGTACAACGGCGAACATAAAAATTTGCATTTAAAATTTTTGAACGGCGTTAAGGAATCATATTTCGCCAAAATTCCCGAACCCGAAACGCCCGAAGAAAATCCCGCGGCTTATGTCGCCAATGAGTTTGAAAAAATTCGTCAAGCCGCAAATGTCACGATTAAAGAAGTCAACACGGATAAAAATTCCGCGACGATAACTTTGTTTGTTGAGGGAGATGATTCACTGCGCGGAAGATTAATCGGTCAAATGAATTTTGAACTCGGCTTCCGCAAGGACACAGAAAATCGCTGGCACTTCGACGAAATAAAAAATCTTGACGAATTAACGCCTGTTCTTGTTGACAAAGCGGAGATTATTTGGATAAATTTATAAAGGAGAATAAAAAATGGCAAAACAATTACGGATAGAAAAGTTGCAGGAACTTATAAAGCAGGAAATGAGCAAAATGTTGTTGACGGACTTAAAAGACCCGCGAATAGGCTTCGTGACGGTGACAGATGTCGAAATGACAGGCGACTTGCGCACAGCGAAAATTTATGTCAGCGTGATGGGCGGCGAAGAACAGGTAAAAAGTTCGTTTGAAGGACTGCAAAGCGCGTTGGGATTTATTCGCCGTGAAATCGGGCAAAGAATCCGATTGAGATTTACACCGGAAATTTCTTTCTCGCCAGACACGTCGCTTGACTACGGAGATCATATTCAAAAACTCTTGTTGCAAGTGGAAGGAGATTCTAAAAATGCTGATAACGCTAAAGGAGGCGGCGAAGAAAATCAAAGCCGCGAATAAAATTTTGATAACGGCGCACATACAGCCCGACGGCGACGCAATCGGCTCAACATTGGCACTTATGCAAATGCTCCGCGCAATGGATAAGACCGCGCAGGTTTACATTGACGATACTGTCAGAAAAAATTTGCACGTCCTGCCGCATTTTGAAGAAATTCGCCGCCCGAACGACGGAGAAAAATTCGACGCGGATTTACTTTTGATTTTGGATACTTCGCCCGACAGAATCGGGAAAGTTCGCGACTTGACTGACGCGCCGATTTTGAATATCGATCACCACATAACAAACAAGGGCAAAGACGTTGAACTTTTCGACGAGCCCAAAGCGGCGGCGACTTGCGAAATAATTTTCAAGCTTGCGGACGAACTCGGCGCGGAAATTACTCCCGACATTGCGACTTGCCTTTACACGGGCATTGCGACTGACACGGGCTTTTTTCAATTCTCGAATACCCGCGCAGAAACTTTGCGAATTGCCTCCGAGCTGATAAATTTGGGCGTCAAACCGCATTGGATTTCCGAAGAATTGGAAAAGCGTTCGGCGGCTGAAGTTTTGGGTATGAAGACGGCTTTAAACTCGCTGAAAATTTTTTACGGCGGAAAAGTGGCGGGCATGTTCCTGACTTTGGACGATATGAAAAAAATTGACTCGACTGAAGGTTTCATCGATTTAATTCGCGTGATTGACGGCGTGGACGTGGCTTTTATGATTAGCGAAAAGGCGGACAAAGTTTGTCGCGTGAGCATGAGGTCAAAGGGCGTCGACGTGTCGAAAGTTGCAAACGAACTCGGCGGCGGCGGACATATTCGGGCGGCGGGTTGTACGCTGTATAAAAATCTCGCCGAAGCTGAAGAAATTTTGGTTGAGGCAATCGGTAAAGCGATATGAACGACGGATTTATAAATTTGAATAAAATTTCCGGCATGACGAGCCATGACGCGGTTAATCATGTTCGGAAAATTTTTTTAACGCGCAAAGTCGGACACGCCGGAACGCTTGACCCGGCGGCTTCGGGCGTTTTGCCCGTTGCGATTGGCAGGGCGACAAAATTTATCGAATACCTTGCCGACTGCAGAAAAATTTACCGTGCAGAAATTTTGTTCGGCATTTCAACCGACAGCGGCGATTTGGAGGGCGAAATTATTTCCCGCGCAGATAATTTTCAAATGCCGACCGTTGAAGACTTCAAAGCCGTTTTAAAAAATTTTGTCGGAGAAATTGAGCAGACGCCGCCGAAATTCTCCGCGATAAAAATTCACGGCAGAAAAGCTTACGATATGGCGCGGAAAAATCTGGATTTTGAAATGCCGAGCCGCCGCGTTGAAATTTTTGACATAAAACTTATCGCGCTTGAAAAAAATTCCGCCGTGATTGTAATTTCTTGCGGCAAGGGTACTTACATACGGAGCTTGGCGACAGACATAGGCGAGCGGCTTAAAATTCCCGCGACGCTGAAAAATTTAATTCGCCTGTGCGTCGGCGATTTCGATTTAAAAAACTCCGCAACACTCGACGAACTCACCGCCGAAAATATTTTGCCGATTGAAAATTGTTTAAAACATTTGCCGAGATTTGAACTCAACGAAAACAGAATCCGCGCATTTCTGAACGGTTTGCCGACAACAATTCCCGCACCCGACCAAAATAATTTGCGAATTTTTTCTGACGGAAAATTTTTGGGCGTCGGCAGAATTGAGCGCGGCGAATTAAAATCATCAAAAATCATTTAAAAAATTTTTGCTCAGTAAAATGTAAAAAAAATCGTCAGCGCAGTAATTGCCCCGCTACAAATTCCCGCCGTCAGTGCGATTAAATTCTTGTGGCGCAACGGCGGAAGGATTGACAACGCGCAAAAAATCATCGGGGCAAGCGGAATAAAATATCGCCCTTGTATGCCGCGCAGAACATTCGCGCCGAGCGGCGTCCATTTGAGGAAATGAATCAGAAAAAATGCGAACGCCGAAATTGCAGCGGCGAAAATCATCATACAACGCGCTGAAAATTTTAATCGCAAATCATTGCTCAAAGCGAAAAAAATCAGCGTCAAAAAGTACAACATGTAAAAAATAATCGGGAGCATAAAATCGCTGTTCACGCCGAAAAGCCCGATAAAGCCGAGCAAATAATAAAGTGCGCCGCTTCGATCAATCAGCGTGTTCAGTGTTGCGCGGAAAAATGCTTGAGGATTTTCCATAACAAAATTTTTCTGCGCCGCCACGTCAATATTTTCTTCGCCCAAATAGTGACGACTCGTTGCCAATTCGACGCCCGTCATGCCGACAGAAATTTTCAGCCAGAGCAAAGACGCGAATAAATTTAAAAATAAAATCGCCGCGCCGAACAATAAAAATTTTTTCACGGAGCCGACTCGTTCGGGCGGAATTAAAAAGTACAACAATAAAATAGTTCCGTAAACCGACTTCGCGCAAGCCAACATTATCGACAAAAAAATCAATCCGAAAATTTCTGCGCGGGAAAGTTTTTCAGAACTTCTGCGTAAAGATAAAAGCCACGCCGTCGCCAAAAAACATACGCCGTAAGTCAGCGAGTCAATCGTAGACGACGCCGCCTCAATTAAAAACATCGGCAACATTGCCAACAAAAAAATCAACGGCTTTGCTTCGGGCAAAAATTTCATCGATAAAAAAATGCACGCCGCCACGAAAAATAACGCGCTTAAATTAACCAAGTAATAAATCGCGCCCGCATTTAAATTCAAACTCCGTGCGAGCCACGCGGTTAAAACTTGCGGAAAATATGCGGGCGGCGAATAAACTCCCGTGTTCGGAATTAATCCCGATTCGCGCTCGTCGGGGTTCAGCGGCGACGCAAAAAAATTTTTCAGCATGTCGGAAGAAAATTTTTTGCTTGAATCTTCGTCAATGTCAAAAATAAATTCGTCGGGCACCAATGAAACCGGAATGTTCGCAGTGTACATTTTTTCGTTTGCGGCGTCGGGCGAGTGATTTTTCCAGCCGAAACTTTTTTGATTGTTGGCGGTTAGCGTTTTTGAAATATCTTCCTGCGTGCCGAGCGGGCTTAAAAATTTCCCCTCCGAAATTTGCCAGACGCGAGCAAAACTTGTCAATTCGTCGGGAAGTTGATAGGGCGGGCGAACAAAACAAATCAGCACGCCGAAAAACAAAAACAGCGCGATAAAAATTTTTTCCGCGCCGAAATTTTCTATTCGCAATTCAATTTCTTTTAACTTCATTTCTAATTCCTAATTGCCTTTTTAACGCCTGTATCCTCGAAAGTTTTCATTTCGTTTAAAGCCGTCAAAGCCGCCTCGACAATTTCGACGCCCATGCAAGCCGCCTCGCCGTCAAAGCCTGTCGGGGTGCCGTCGTCGGATTTATAGATAAGCAACTGCGCCGAACGCAATATGAACGGGCGAACTTCGGGACAAATTTTTTCGAGATATCGGGCGATAATGTCCGCCGCGCCGGTGTCGACTACAATCAGCGTTGAGTTATGCGCCGCCGCAACAATCGCGCCGATAATTGAACTTGTCATGCACTGATAATTTTTCGGGACGTGTTGCAAAAATTTTTCGGGCGGATATTTCAATTTCCCGTCCGCCGTCAACAGCGCGTCGGCAAATTTATCGGCGAGCTTGTCAATTAGAAGGTTGCTTAAATCGGTTAGGGCAATAATCGGCGTGTCGAAGGAAATTTCTTCGGCGAGGTTGCGCCCGAAATTAAATGCAACGTTGAGATTTTCTTCGGGGTCGACAATGCCCAGAAAAATTTTCATACCAAAAGTCCGCGTCGTCGCGCTGAAATCCATTGAAATATCGCGGCGGGCGTTTTTATTTTTCGGGTCGTAGTTGTCGGGGTCGGTAATCGACGGGCAATTTTCAAAATTGGTAAAAGCAAGGGCGGCGTGTTTAAGTTTATTTGTCGGGCGGTCTTCGTTGGAAATGCCCGCGACTTGAATCGCAATTTCCTCAAGATAACCCAGACTTCCTTTGGGCTTCGTCAAATTGTCCAGAATATCGCGGCAATTATTCATCGGGCGGTCGTGGAGGTGCGGCATTGTCTGCAGATAAAAATTAAAAGTTCTATCCGTCGCGGCGACAAGTTCTTCTTCCTCCTCGCCCATAACGCGAATTGCCATAGGATAATTGCGCGGGATATTCAAAGTTTGTGTGCTGAACGGGAGCTCAACACTTTCCATGCGGTGTTCGCTGACGTGAAAATCCAACGGAATTTCTTCAATCTGAACTTCGTCGCCAAAAAGTTCTTGAACATCTTCAATCGAGTCCAGCCCTTCGACGCCGTCCAAACCGAGTTGCTTTTTGAAACTTTCAAAGGCGGTATCTTCTTCCACAAGTTCGCCCTCAAAATCGGCGTCGGGTCCGCAGATGAAAATATAAACCAGATTATCCAAAACCCTGGCGGCGATTGACGAGCCGATTGCCTCGCCTAAAGCAAGGTCGAGATTAAAGATCGGCTTAAGGTCGAGATATTCTAAAATTTTTTTGTGCCCGACTTCGCGCCCGACATGCGAGGCAATTAAACAATCCGTGGAGCGCGGCAAAATTTCTTCGGCGATAAGCGCGGCAACCGCCGTATTAAAACCGTCAAGCATTACAACGCAATTATGATGATAAGCCGCGATAATTACGCCCGCCATTGCTCCGAATTCGTAGCCGCCGACCTTCGTCAGGACGTCAAGCAAACTTTCGGGATTGGGTTCGTTGACTTCCAAAGCGCGGCGGACAATTTCAATTTTGTGGGCAAATTTTTCGTCGTCAATATTCGTACCGCGTCCGGTGACTTCTTCGGGCTCCAAGTCGAGATAAGCGGCAGTCATTGCGGCGGCGGCGGTCGTGTTGCCGATACCCATTTCGCCGATAAGAAAACAATTACAGCCCGCCGCGATTGCCTCCTCGGCAAGTTTTTTCCCGATGCGAACGGACTTCATTGCGTCATCGACAGTCATTGCGGCACCCTCGGCGATATTTTTTGTGCCGCGGGAAATTTTTCTGTCAACAAGCCCCGGCAGATTGGAAATATCCGCGTCGACGCCGACATCAACAATATAAAGTTCGGAGTAAGCAAACTTCGCAAAAGCATTGGCGGCGGCTCCCGCGTCGATCAGATAATTTTTGACCATGCCGGCAGTCGTCGCCTGCGGATACGCGCTGACATTTTCCTTGGCGACACCGTGATCCGCGCAGAAAATGAACGTGCATTTTTTTGATTTCCCGACACTGCGATAAAATTCCGCTACCTTACTGAAAATCATTCTTTGCCCCTCCGAACCAATTTTTTTACGACTTTCACGCCCGCATTTTTTACACGCCGCAAGGGCGCGACGCGCACTTTTATTTTCGGTTTTACTTCGCGCTCAAGTCCGAAGTCGCCGCGATTTAAAAACGTAGATTTTATTTTATCGGGGCGGAAAAATTGTCGGATAATTTTTGCCAACTCCTCAAGCTTTTCCGAATCGGTGCAGGTAAAAATATCGACTGCGACATAACGCAATTCGTTGTAAACATGCAAAGCGATATGCCCTTCCGAAAACGCGCCGATAATCGAAAAATGCTCCTCGTCCATAACTTCGGAAGTCAAGCGCGGCTCGCTCCCGACGACGCTTTTCAACGTGTCTTTTATCTCCTCGACACGTCCCAGGCGGCTCGCGTCGCAGTTGTACAAATCCAATGTTAATTGTCTTGCTAAAATCTTCATTTTGTCCTCCATAAAACTTTTTTTCGCGCAGATTATAGCAGGTATCGATAAATACCGCAAAAAAATTCGCCGCTTGAAAAAATTTTTCTGCTGAACTAAAATCGGCGGCATGAACAAAAAAATTTTTTTGATAGCGGGAACGCAGGACGGACGCAAGCTCGCGGAGATTTTGTTGAATCACGGCTTTGAGGTTACGGCGTCGGTTGTCAGCGATTACGGCAGAAAACTTTTGGAGCCCTGCGCGGGAATAAAAATTAATGATAAGCCGCTCGACAAAGGCGAACTGGAAAAAATTTTGCGGCAGGAGAATTTTAATTTCCTTGTCGACGCGAGCCACCCCTACGCTAAAAACGTTTCAGCTAATGCAATTTCCGCCGCGCAGGAAGCGCAGATTTTTTATATCCGTTACGAACGCGCCGAAATTAATTTTGGTTACGAAAAAATTTTTCCTGTCGACAGTTATGAGGAGGCGGCAGTTAAGGCGGCGCAGTTAGGGAAAAATATTTATCTGACGACGGGTAGCAGAAATTTAAAAATTTTTGTCGAATCGCCCGCGTTGAAAGATTGTTTTTTAACCGTGAGGATTTTGCCGACCGCCGAAGTTTTAGCGCAGTGCGAAACGCTCGGTTTGTCGCCTAAACAAATCGTCGCAATGCAAGGACCTTTCTCCACGGAATTAAATATTGAGCTTTTCAAACACGCGGGCGCGGAAGTTGTCGTGACGAAAAACAGCGGACAAATCGGCGGCGCGGATACCAAACTCGCGGCGGCAAAAATTTTGAATTTGCCCGTCGTCATGATTAATCGCCCGAAAATTTCTTATCCTAACCTTGCAAAGAGTTTTGACGAAGTTTTAAATTTTATTTACGGGAGCTAAAAATTTTTATGAAGAAATGCACAGTACAAATTGCGGTGGACGCAGTCAATCGGCTGGCACCGCGCAGACTCGCTGAAGATTGGGACAACCCCGGACTTTTAATCGGCGAGCCTTCGGACGAAGTAAAAAAAATTTTCGTTTGCTTGGACGTACTCGACGAAAACATTTCGCGGGCGATTGAGCTTGACGCGCAATTAATCGTCGCGCATCACCCGCTAATTTTCCACGCGATAAAAAATCTCCGCTTCGACCTGCCGCACGGCAAAAAAATAAAACGCCTTATAAAAAATAATTTGGCGGTTTTCGCGGCGCATACGAATCTTGACATTGCTGAGGGCGGTGTCAATGATATTTTGGCTAAAAAAATCGGGCTGGTTGACGTGAACAATTTCGGCGACGAAGAATTTTCTTTGGGCAGAATCGGCACGCTTGAAACTCCGATGACTGCCGAAGATTTCGCCCGCCACGTCAAAAAAGTTCTGAATGCCGAAAATGTCCGCCTAATCTGCGCGGGCGATTTTCCGATAAAAAAAGTCGGGATTTGCGGCGGCGCGGGTGCGGAGTTTATCCAGAAGGCGAAATTTTTCGGAGCGCAAGCCTTCGTCACGGGCGACGTTAAATATCACGAGGCTCAAGGCGCAGTGGAAAATAAAATTCACGTCGTGGACGCGGGGCATTTCGCAACGGAATTTCCGATTGTCTCCGCGCTTGCCGATTATCTCCGAGCCGAGCTGAAAAATTTCGACGTGGAAATTTTCGAGGACACCGCCGCCAAAGATTTTTTCAAGACGATTTAAAATTATACATTGACTTAAAGTTGACTTAAACTGATAGAATTGCAATGAGAAAAATTTTCGGACGGAGGATTAATTATGACGATTGGCGAAGTCAGCGAAAAATATGGCATGACAACGGACACATTGAGATATTACGAGCGAATCGGCTTGATTCCGCCGGTGCCGCGCAAAAAAAATGGCATTCGCGACTATGACGAGAATGCTTGCGGGTGGGTTTCTTTTGTAAAGTGCATGAGGAGCGCGGGCGTACAAATCGAAGCTTTAACCGAGTACGTTGCACTCCTGCAGGCGAATACCGGACTTGAGCGGCGCAAAAATATTTTAATCGAACAACGCGCAAAACTTTTGGAACAGGAAGAACATTTGCGCTCCACGATTGAACGGCTTGATTATAAAATCGAACACTACAAAGAAATGATTCTCAAAAAAAAATAAAGATTTCGTACAGTCTCGCAAAAGGCGAGGCTTTTTTTAAATGTAATACATCATGCTTGCCGCGTCGAATTCTTTTTCCACTGCCGAAATAATATCCTCAAGCGTTATCGATTGAAAAAGTTCGGTTACAATTTTATCGAGCGGTTCATAAAGGCATTTGTTTATCGCTGCGTTCATTTCGGGGATTTTTGACGCGGAAACGGTGTCTTCCATTAAAGTCATTTCAATCGCCGACAAAATTTTATAAACCGTAATGTCGGCGGGCTTTGCAATTAAAAAATAACCGCCCTGCGCCCCTTTGACCGACTCGACGAGCTTGGCGCGTTTCAACAGCGAAAAAACTTGCTCCAAATAAATTTTAGAGATACCCAATTTTTTGGAAAGGGTCTTTATTGTTATCGGCATTCCGCTTCCGTAATTTTGTGCAAGATAAGTCATTGCGACAAGCCCGTAACGCCCTTTTGCAGAGACTTTCATTAAAAATTTCCTCTCCTCAGAAAAACTCCTTGTCAATGATTTTGTCGTAAATATAACCTTCGCGGACGCCCGAATCGCTGTAGATAATGTGCAAACTGCCGAAACGCTTAGCCAAGACGTCCGCAATTATCAAGCCCGGCATGAAAGTATGCATTCTTTCGGGGACGGTTTTCATAAGCAAAATTTTATCGGGAACAATCAATTCGTGATCGCGTTGGAACCTGTGCAAAATGTCATGAATCCGCCGCACTTCCATACGCATATTTTGCCGCGTCATGCCGTACATTGCGTTGTAAAGAGCCATTGCGCCTTTGAACGTTCCGCCTATTCCACAAATCTGCGCGTGGCTTACGGCTTGAAATTCTTTAACCGCGCTGACAGTTGCCTCCGCCTCGGCGTACATTTCCGCGCATTCAACCGCGCTCGGCAAAATGTGAATTCCCGTGTATCTGGTGTGAAAACTCAGCGAACCGATAGGCAAACTCGCCTTAACTCTTATTTCGCGGTCTTTGAAGTAAACAATTTCGGTTGAGCCGCCGCCTATGTCAATCAGCAAGCCTTTTTCGTCAACAAGATTATGCGTCGCGCCGATAAAATCAAAAGTCGCCTCGTCGTCGCCGCTCATCAAAATAATATTTATCCCCGTGCGATAAGAAATTTCATCTACGGCTTGCGAACCGTTTATCGCGTTGCGCAGGGCGGCGGTCGTAAAAGCAGTGACTTGCGTTATCCCGAAATCGTCCAGAAAATGACGGTACTCGCCGATTATCTCAATTACTTTGTCAATGCCTGCGCGTTGCATTATGCCTTCGCGGACGTATGACGCAAGCCCGACTGTGTGTTTCCTTTTCATCAGCATTTCGACTCGGTCGCCGTCAATATCGTAAACCGCCATCCGAATCGTATTTGAGCCGACATCAATCATTGCGTAAAGCATCTTTATCGCCTCCCTTGCAAAAAAAATATTCGGCATTATTTTTCTTTAACCTGCCGAATATTTTTATTTTTAATTTGCAATCTCGCTCGGAGCTTTGACGTTGATTTTTCCGTCCTTGCCCCGATAAACAACTTTGGCTATCCGCGCATTTTGAATCATGCGGCGACAGAGTTTGCAAGGCTCGCCCGAAGCGTTAGTATCGTCCGCGCAGTTCACGCCCGCAATATAAATCGTCGCGCCCGCCATTTTTTCGGGGTCGGCATTAATTATCGCGTTTTGCTCGGCGTGAACGGCAACGCAGAGTTCGTAGCGTTCGCCCTTTGGAACTTTTAAACGCTCGCGCTCGCAAATGCCGCTGTCTATGCAATTCGTTTCTCCGCGTGGCGCACCGTTGTAACCTGTGCTGATTATTATTTTATCCTTGACGATAATCGCGCCGTAACGTCGACGCAAGCAAGTAGCACGCCTGCCGACTTCGCGGGCTATATTCAAAAAATATTCGTCCCAATCCGGACGCTGATTCTTTTGATTCATATTTTTTTCTCCAAAATTTTTCCTGATTAATTTACACGTCAAAACTTTTCGGGCAAACAAAATGCGGCGAGTTTCTCTACCGTGTCTTTAAGGTTTGAAGTTACGAGTATCGGACGATTGTATTTGAGAAGCGGTTCGGGATTATCGCAAATGAAACCCGCAACTTGACGAAATATTTTGCTGATAATTTGTTCGCTTATTCCAATTCCCGCGCCTTGATCCACTGCCGCCAGGCAACCTGCTCTGAGCGGGCGCGAATAAAACATGCCGTTGCAAACCCAACCTTCGGGCGGCGGTGTAAGCCATTTGTCGCCGCTGACTTTTTGAATTTCCTCGGCAGAATACGTCGGCTCCGGCGGAAGATTTTCAATTTCCAAGACGCGGGCGGGAATTTTTTCGCGGCTCTTTATGTACGTGAAGTGCCACGGCTCAAAATCATATTCCTTGACAAAGCCGAACGAAGCGGCGTTTTTATTCAACCAAGTTTTAACGTAATTGAGTCCGGAATTTGCAATATCCACCGCCAAGCCGTAGCTGTGCGAACTTGTGCCGGGAACCGCGGCATAAACTGCATCGGGCTTCAGTTGCCAAATTTTTCCGTCAAACTCTACCCTAATCGCGCCTTCTGAAAAATTTTCCGTACCGTCAAGCGGCATAAAACGCTTTTTAAAGACGCCGAGTTGACTTTCAATTTTTCTGTAAGCATTAAAAGGACTATTAACATTTAAAAAAACATTATCCTGCGCGGCGGCGCGAACCATCGCCAGCCAAGCGCGAGCGGCGTCAACATAGAGATAACCGCCGCAATGAATTCTTTTCAATTTATCGCTGGGCATGTTGCCGTTCATTTCGGGCGTAATTCCCTCAGGCAAAAAATTTTTTATATCAAACAGCGGCTTCGGCACATTTAAGGATTCGGAATTATTTACTAGGCGGGGGGGGTATTTTTACTAAGAAAGACGACAACTTTTGACAAGCCCGTTGAATGAGACGATTTAATTAAAATGCTGTCGCCGTCTCGCAAGTGACTTTCGACGCCCGCGAGTAATTTTTCTAAAGTCTCGAAATAAACGGTGTTGAGTTTATCTTTAACAATTTCGTAGGGATAGCGCATAAATTCGCCGCAAAGCAAGAGGCGGTCGGGCTCGGCGGCAAGCATTGCTTCGGCAAGTCCTTTGTGATAATCGACGCTACCCTCGCCAAGTTCGGCAATGTCACCCAAAATCGCCACGCGGGATTTCTGATTCGGCTCAAAATTTTTCAGGTGTTCCAAAGCATATTTCATTGAAATCGGATTGGCATTATACGCACTGTTGATAATCGTCAAATTTTTTCCGTTGCGAGTGCTTTTTATGACGTTGCCGCGACCTTTAACAGGCGTAAAAGTTTTCAAATACTCCAGAGTTTTTTCTAGCGAAAATCCGACGGCAAGCGAGACGCCCACGACTGCCAGCGCATCATAAATTTGGTCATTGGGAACGGGGCAAGATATTTTATAAGATTTGTCTCCGATAAAGAATTCGCCGTCGTTTTCAATAACCGGCATTCTAACTGTGGCGTCGGGGTGCGTTCCGAATGTAATTATATTGAGATTAAAAGACTTCGCCTTTTGTTCAAAAATTTCATAATAGGGCATGTCGCGATTCAAAATAGCGTAACTGCCCGCCGCCATGCCACAAAAAATTC
>CAMNEX010000017.1 GCA_946536825.1 uncultured Selenomonadales bacterium
GCGGAGATTGAGCTTAAGGATAAAAATCTCAAGAAAGAATTTTTTTAAGGGGGCTTTATTATGAATACTAGGACACATGAAATTATTCGCGAGTATATCGGCGTATTGACACACCAAGCACTCAATCGCGAGCTGACATGGGATACGGCGGTCGGAGACATGGAATATCGCTACATTATCAAAGAACTTTTGCCCGATGGGTCGGTAGGAAAAGATTTACTAGGCGTCTCTTACAGAATGCGCTCGGTTGACAGCGTTGACCTTACGATTAACGGCGAAACTTTCCGCACACGCAACAAGCCCATTATCGAACGCGTCGGAATGCTTTTCAGAATTATCAACTACGAAAAGAAAGACAACGTTATCAGCGACAACACAATTCAATTTATGCGCCAATACGTCAAAGAGAACAGATAAGTTAAGGGGTAAGGGAGAAGGGATTTTAAAATTCTTTTCCCTTTTCCTTTTTCCTTTAAAAGGAGTGATAAAAAAATGTCAACGGTGGTTATAAGCGGCGCACAATGGGGTGACGAGGGTAAAGGCAAAATCGTCGACTATTTGGCGCAGCAGGCGGACACGGTTGTCAGATTTCAAGGCGGCAGCAATGCCGGTCACACCGTCACGGTAAACGGCGAGGAATATAAATTGCGCCTTCTGCCGTCGGGGATTTTGTATAAAGGAACGCTTTGCGTTATCGGAAATGGCGTGGTCGTCGACCCGCAATGTTTGCTTGAGGAAATTGATAACATGCAAAAACGCGGCGTCGATACGTCGGGGATAAGGCTTTCCAATCGCGCTCATGTTGTCATGCCGTGGCATAAACTTTTCGACGAGCTTGCAGAAGATTTGCGCGGCGCAAACAAAATCGGCACGACAAAGCGCGGTATCGGTCCTTGCTACATTGATAAGGCTGACAGAATCGGCATTCGTGTCTGCGATTTAATCGACCGCGAAGAATTCTCCGCAAAAGTTGCGCGGGTTCTTCAGATAAAAAATTTGATTCTGGAAAAGGTTTACAAACATGCGCCGCTTGACGCCCAAGAAATTATCCGCGAGTACGAAGGCTACGCCGAAAAAATTCGTCCGTTCGTCTGCGACACAATTACTTTGCTCAATGAGGAAGTCGACGCGGGCAAAAAAATTCTTTTCGAGGGCGCACAGGCGACAATGCTTGACATTGATTACGGCACTTATCCTTTTGTCACGTCAAGCCATCCAATTTCGGGCGGCGTGGGAATTGGCGCGGGCATTGCTCCCAAAAAAATTGATAAAGTTGTCGGCGTCGTCAAGGCTTATTGCACGCGAGTCGGCGAAGGACCTTTCCCGACTGAACAGCTTAACGAAATCGGCGACAAACTCCGCGAGGCAGGGCACGAGTTCGGAACCGTCACCGGGCGTCCGCGCAGAACCGGTTGGCTTGACGCTTGCGTCGTAAAATACGCGGGGCAACTTTCCGGTACCGATTATATGGCGGTCACGCGCCTGGATATTCTCGACAGCTTTGACGAAATTAAAATGTGCACCGCTTACAAAATCGACGGGAAAATTTTAAATGAAATTCCCGCGAGCTTGAAAGTTTTGGCAAAAGTTGAGCCGGTCTACGAAACTTTTGCGGGTTGGAAAAGCGACATCAGCAAAATTCGCCGCTACGAAGATTTACCCGCCAATGCAAAAAAATATTTGCAACGCATGGCTGAGGTTACCAAAATCAAACTCGGAATTGTCTCGGTCGGTCCCAACCGCGAGCAAACCATTGTTCTTGAAAATATTTTTTAAAAAAATTATCCCCTTCCAAATCGGACGGGGATTTTTTTATCGGCGATTTAAATTTCAGTTGTTAATGATAAAAGACATTTCGGTTTTAAAAATTTCTCCGACGGCAAGTTTGTTAATACCTTCTTTGTCTTTTATTTCGCCGTCAAAGTCTTCGTAATCGGCGTGTCCGTGCCACGGCTCAATACAAATGAACGGTGCGCCGCCCTGCGCGGGAGTCCAAAAACCCCAATACGGGAAATTTTTTGCGCGGACGGTTAGCGACTTGGAACTTTTGCGCGAACAAACCGAAACTTCATCAGATTTTAAGTCGTCGAAGACAAGCGCGTCGCCTTTGAAAAGTTCGTAATTCAAATCAAGCTCCGTGCCGTCAAGCGTCGGAATTCTTTCATGAGTAAGGGCTCCGTTTTCGGCAAGCGGTATCCGCGCAGATTTTTCAGGCTTATTGAATTTTAAATAGCAATCCGTGAAATTTTCTCTGTAGGAAATGGGACAAGAAATTGCGGGGTGTGCGCCGATTGAAAAATAAATTTCCTTGTCGTCGACGTTTATAACCTTCCAAATGACTTTGACTTCATTGCCGATAAGTTCAAAAGAAATTTCCAAGCGGAATTTGTAAGGATATACTTTGAGAGTAGCGGCATTGGATTCAAGCGCGAAAGTCAGAGTATTGGCAGTGGTATCGACGAGCCAAAAATCAGTCGTGCGTGCGAAGCCGTGTTGCGGCAGAGTGAATTCTTTGCCTTCGGCGCGATATTTGCCGCCATTAACTTTGCCGACGATCGGGAAAAGGACAGGCGAAGAATATTCCCACCAAATCGGGTCGCTATCGAAAAGATATTCGGTGCCGTCGGAGAGGGCGGTTATCGATTTAAGCTCCGCGCCGTGTTCCGCCACAGTGATTTTCAGCTCAGCGTTTTGAAGAGTTTGCATAAAAATTTCTCCCCCTTGCAAATTTTTTCTACATTGTAAGGCAATGGCGATAAAAAATAAAGCTACAAAAAATTTTGCGACTTAAAACTTTATTTCTGTTCAGTCAGAAGTCGAACATTATTTTTTTCAAAATAGGAAAGATATTTTTCGGGCGGCGGCGCGTTCATGATGATGTTGTCGAGATTTTTTAATTCGCAGTAAGTCATGAGCGACGCAACGTCGAGCTTTGAATTGTCGACAAGCAAAAAGTTCGGGCAGGATTTTTGAACGAGCCGTTGTTTAATTTCGCATTCAAGCGGAGAAACATTTGTCACGCCGTGTTCTATCGAAATGCCCGTACTCGCCAAAAAAATCTTCGAGAAATTATAAGATTTTATGCTGTTTATCACACCCGGACCGACAAGCGCGTTTGACGGCGGATAAACATTGCCGCCCGTCGCAATGACGTTTAGATTGTTGTAGCGCGTCGCATAATTTATGACGTAAATATTTGCCGTGACAATCGTCAGCTGTTGCTTGTTGACCAAATGCGGCAGAAGATGCATTGTCGTCGTACCGGAGTCGATGTAAATGACTTCGCCGTCCTTAATCAGCGAGGCGGCAATTTGAGCGACTTGCTTTTTCTCGGCGACGTTGCGAATTTCGCGAGCAGAAAAAGGTTCGGGCGAATTGATATCGGAATCCTTCAAAACTATTCCGCCGTAAACTTTCTCAATAATTCCCTCGGCGTCCAATTCGGCAATGTCGCGGCGGATTGTATTTTTCGAGACTTCAAATATCTCGCAGAGCTCGTCCAGAGAAATTATATGCCTCTCCCTGATAAGTTCATGGATTTTATTAATGCGGTCTGCTTTCAACGCGTTTCAACCTTTCCTTGCTCAATCGGTAACTTTGCGACGTAAATTTTTTTACGATAAATGGTATTATAATTTAACTTTAAGGAACTTACAAGCATTTTTTTGACAATTTAAAAGGTTAAAAAATTTTTAGAAAAAGGCTTGACTTTGCATACAAAATAATTTAGATTATTGACAGAAAGCAACCAACACTTTATCAAAAAATTATTTTAGGGGAGTGAATTTTATGGGTTATACTTTCATGGTGCCGGCGAAAATAATTTCCGGCGTCAACGTCATTTCGGAGTTGGGAGATCACATTGCGGGCAAGGGCACAAAGGCTCTTATCGTGACGGATCAGTTCATGGTTAAATTCGGCAATGCGGCAAAAGTCGAAGCTGCTTTGCAGAAAGTCAACATTCCTTACGTTATTTTCGACGGCGCGAACACCGAGCCTACCGACAAAATTGTTGAGGCGGGCTTGAAGGTTTACAAGGAAAACGGCTGCGACTTCCTCATTGCTCTGGGCGGCGGCTCGCCTATGGATACCGCGAAGGCTATCGGATTCATGACGACTGCGGGCGACAGAAAAATCAATTCCTACATGCATGAAGTTATTGATATGCCCGTTCCTTATCTGGTTGCCATTCCGACGACGGCGGGCACAGGCTCGGAAGTTACCAAGAACACAATCATTTCCGATACCGAAAACAACGTTAAAATGCTCCTCGGCGGTCCTTCGATTATTCCCGCGTTGGCGGTTGTTGACCCGACCTTTACGATGACTGCGCCTCCCGGTGTAACGGCGGCAACGGGTATCGACGCGCTTTGCCATGCGATTGAGGCTTATACCTCCAGAAAAGCTCAGCCGCTCACCGATACTTTTGCCATTTCAGCTATCACGAAAATTCATAAAAACCTCCCGATTTGCTACAAGGACGGCAAAAACGAACAGGCTCGCCTTGCAATGTCAATCGCCGCACTTGAGGCAGGTATTGCCTTTAACAATGCGTCGGTTACAATAGTTCACGGCATGAGCCGCCCGATTGGCGCACTTTTCCACATTGCTCACGGCGTTTCCAATGCAGTCCTTCTGCCGGCTTGCCTTGAATTTGCAATCGAAGAAAATACCGCCCGTTTCGCGCATATCGGCAGAATTATGGGTGTTGCTGACGAGACTACTCCCGATCACGACGCGGCAGTTGCTATGGTTAAAGAAGTTGCGCGTTTCTGCAAAGAAGTCGGCATTCCTCCGGTTGAAGAGCTCCTCAAGAAGGGCAACCACACCAAAGAAGAATTCCTTGCACAACTCGATAAAATGGCTTCCGACGCGCTCGAAAGCGGCAGTCCGCAAAACACAATGCGCATTCCTACCAAAGAGCAAATCATTGAGATTTACAAAAAGCTTTTCTGATAAGGGCTTGCGCGTTTATGTTTGACGGAATAAAAAAATTTGGTTTCGGCTTAATGCGCTTGCCGAAACTCGCCGACGAGTCGATTGACATTGAACTTGTCAAAAAGTTGGTTGATGAGTTTTTGGCGGCGGGCTTTACCTACTTCGACACGGCGTGGGCATATCCCGGTTCGGAAGATGCAATTCGTCAAGCGTTGGTTGAGCGTTATCCTCGCGAAAAATTTCAACTCGCAACCAAACTTGCCGCTTGGCGTGCCAAAACTCAAGACGAAGCTTTTAATCAATTCGACGAGTCATTACAGCGGACGGGCGCAGGTTATTTCGATTTTTATCTGTTACACAACATGGGCGATTATCGCACGAAATATTTTGACGACTTCAAAGTTTGGAATTTTGCGCAGGAGAAAAAATCGGCGGGCTTAATTAAAAATCTCGGCTTCTCCTTCCACTCGACGCCCGAAGAACTCGAAAAAATTTTATCGGCGCACCCCGAAGTTGATTTTGTCCAGTTGCAAATTAACTACGCGGATTGGGACGCGCCCGCTATAAAATCCCGTCAATGCTACGAAACTGCGCAACGTCACGGCAAAAAAGTCGTCGTCATGGAGCCGGTTAAAGGCGGCATGTTGGCTGACCCGCCCGCGCAGGTTAAAAAGATTTTAAAATCTGCCGAGCCGGATTCTTCGTCCGCGTCATGGGCATTGCGATTCGCGGCAAATCTTGACGGCGTCGCGGTTGTCTTATCGGGCATGAACTCTTTGGAGCAAATGCGCGATAATATTTCGACGTTTAAAGATTTCAACAAGCTCACACCCGCGCAGGTTAAAGTTATCGACGACGCCCGCGCAGAACTCGCAAAAATTCCGCTGATTCCCTGCACTGCCTGCGATTATTGCGCCGCGGTTTGTCCGCAAAAGCTCCCGATTAGCGGCTTCTTCGCAATGCTGAATCATTTAACGCTGTTCGGAAATAAAACTTTTGCAAGTCGGCGGGAAGGTTGGTTGGCGAGGGCTCGCGATAAAAATCCCGCGTCAAGTTGCCTAAAATGCGGGCGTTGCGAAAAAGTTTGTCCGCAACACATTCCGATTAGAAAAAATCTTGTAAGATTCGTCAACGAGTTCGAGAGGTGATTACATGCTGGTAAAAATGACTGAACTGTTCGCGGCACGTGATAATAATTCGTTCGCAGTCGGCGCGTTCAATGTTTCCGATATGGAAATGGCAATGGGCGCGATAAGAGCCGCCGAAGAACTCAACGCCCCGCTGATTTTGCAAATCGCTGAAGGTCGGCTGAGATATTCGCCGCTTGATTTGCTCGGACCGGTCATGATTGCCGCCGCAAAAAAATGCAAAATGCCGACGGCAGTTCACCTTGATCACGGCGGGACTTTGGAGACGATTAAACTTGCGTTATCGCTCGGCTTTACGTCGGTAATGTTTGACGGCTCAAAATATCCGCTTGAAGAAAATATCAAGCGAACTTGCGAAGTAGTCGAAATGGCACATGCGCAAGGCGCGGCTGTCGAAGCTGAAATTGGTCGCGTCGGCGGCGCGGAAGGCGATTATAAAAGCGTTGATGTTTTGGTTACAAGCGTCGAAGAGGCTAAAAAATTCGCCAAAGAAACAGGCGTTGACGCCTTGGCAGTCGCTATCGGCACGGCTCACGGAAATTATAAGGAACAGCCGAAACTGCGCATTGACAGATTAAGAGAAATTTTCGACGCGGTTAAGACCCCGCTTGTCCTGCACGGCGGCACCGGCTTAACCGACGACGATTTTAAAAATTGCATTGCCAACGGCATTAAGAAAATCAATATCGCGACGGCAAGTTACGACAACTCGGCTAGAAAAATTCGCGAAATCTGCGCGGAAAATCCCAACGCCAAATACTTCGACTTCAGCGACGCGATTGTCCGCGGCACTTGCGAAAACGTTAAAAAGCACATGAAAATTTTCGGCTTGGAAAATCTTTTGGCTTAGGAAATTTTTTAAATTCCGAAAGGAGATAAACATAATGACAACATTACAAGAGGCTGTAAAGGCTTTCCCGCAAACAGAGGTTTGGAACGATTCTTGCTCCGTCAAAGAATTGCAGTACGCTCTCGACAACTGCGCGGCATCGGGCGCAACCACTAACCCTGCTATCGTCTTCAACGTTCTCAAAAAAGAACTCCCCGACTGGGAAGACACTATCAAAAAGATTATCGCTGACAACCCGACTTTCACCGAAGACGACGTTGCTTGGAAAACGATTGAAGCTCTCGGACTTAAAGCCGCTAAAATGCTTGAGCCCATGCACGAACAAACTCACGGTCAACGCGGCAAAATTTCCTTCCAGGCGAACGCGAAATTCTATCAGAATCCCGAAAAGCTCGTCGAACACGCAGTCCAACTCGCCTCGCTCGCGCCCAATATCCAAATCAAAGCTCCCGCAAGCAAAGCCGGTATCGAAGCTTTTGAGGAAATGACTTATCAGGGCGTCTCCATTAACGCGACTGTTTCCTTTACAGTTCCGCAGGCCCTCGCGGTTGCAGAGGCTGTTGAGCGCGGTTTGAAACGTCGCGAGGCGGAAGGCAAAGATATTTCTTGGATGCACCCCGTTTGCACAATCATGGGCGGCAGAACAGATGATTATCTTAAAGCTTACCTCAAGGGCAAAGATTATATCGTTCACCCCGAAGCACTCGAATGGGCGGGCGTTGCTGTTTTCAAGAATGCTTACAAGATTTACAAAGAACGCGGCTATCGCACGAAGCTCTTGTTCGCGGCTTATCGTAACCTTCACCACTTTGAACAATTTATCGGCGGCGACGTTGTCCTTACAATCACGTCCGATTTCCAAAAGAAATACAACGGCACCAAAGTCGAAATTAAAAACAACATGGATACGCCCGTTCCGCAGCAATGGCTTGATGAACTCATGACGATTGACGAATTCCGCCGCGCTTATGAACCCGACGGCATGAAACCCGAAGAGTTCCAACATTATGGCGCGTTCCTCCGCACGATTAATCAATTCCTCGGCAGTTATGCGGGTCTCGTCGAACTCGTTCGCAAATACATGATTGTTTGATAATAGTTTAGCAGGGGAGTAGGGAAGTATTACTAATTCCCTATTTCCCTTTTTCCCAGCTCCGGAGGTTTTACAATGGCTCTCATTGAATTTGATCAGAAAAGAGATCGCGACGTTGTAATAATCGGACGCGCAACACTCGACTTCAACCCGAACGAAATTCATCGCACACTCGACAAGGTAAAGACTTTTTCAATGTATCTGGGCGGCTCGCCGGGCAATATCGCCGTCGGTTTAAATCAGCTCGGAAAAAAAGTCGGCTTTATCGGTTGCGTATCGAATGATCAGTTCGGCGATTTTATTATCAACTTCTTTAAAGATCGCGGCATTGATACAACGCAAATGACTCGCGCCAAACACGGCGAACGCATGGGCTTGACTTTCACCGAAATTAAAAGCGAAACCGAAAGTTCAATCCTGATGTATCGCGACAAAGTTGCTGATTTGCAAATCGCGCCCGAAGATGTCAGCGAAAATTATATCGGCGGCTCAAAAGCTCTGATTGTTTCGGGCTTGGCATTGGCGGCGGCTCCCAGTCGCGAAGCTTGCTTGACGGCGGCTCAATACGCCCGCATGCACGGCACAAAAATTATTTTCGACATTGACTATCGCCCTTACACTTGGCGTTCCAAAGAAGAAATCGCAATTTATTATTCGTTGATGGCGCGTTTAAGCGACGTTATTATCGGCTCGCGTGACGAAGTAAATTTTGCCGAACTTTTACCGGAAGACGCCGAAAATCCCGCGGATCATGAAATTGCGGAAAAATATCTGTCGTTCGGAAATAAAATCGTCGTCATTAAACACGGCAAGCGCGGTTCGGTTGCTTACACTGCCGACAGACACGCTTACAAGGTTGATTCTTATCACGTGAAACTTTTGAAGAGTTTCGGCGGCGGCGACGCTTATGCTTCGGCATTTGTTCACGGCTTGCTTGAAGGTTTAGAAGTTCCCGAAGCTTTGCGCCATGCAACTGCACATGCGGCAATGGTTGTGGCAAGTCACTCCTGCTCCGAAGCTATGCAGACGATTGATCAGATTGAATCCTTTATCAAAGAACACGCTCAAGAAGAAGTTATCACGGAAATTGATTGGAAGACGAAAATTTAGGAGGGCTTTCAATGAAATTTGGAAGACTCGGTACAGAGTTAAAACACGGCTACAACGCAATGACAACTCGCGAAAGTGATATGCTCATGGATATCGGCTATCAAGTCATGGACGCGAATGAAATTATCGAACTTGAAGACCCGTTCCAAGAAAGCGCGATTGTCATTTTAACGGGCGAAGTTGAAATACGTTGGGACGACAAAAAAGAAATTATGCGCCGCGAGTCTCTCGTTGACGAAAATCCCTACTGCTTGCAAGTTCCCCGCGCCAAAAAAGTTTGGATTAAGGCAAAAGTCGACACCGAACTTTTGATTCAAAAAACCATGAACGACCGCGACTTTGCGCCCGTGTTCTATCGTCCCGAAGATGTTCAATGCGACATTTTCGGCGCAGGACTTTGGAACGCGACCGCTGAACGCACCGTTCGCACGATTTTTGACTACAGCAACGCGCCTTTCTCAAATCAAGTCAATGGCGAAGTTATCAACAGCCCCGGACGTTGGTCGGGATATATTCCGCACAATCACCCGCAACCCGAAGTTTATACCTACAAATTTGACAAGCCGCAGGGATTCGGCGCGGCGTTTATCGGCGACAACGCTTTCAAAATCACGCACAACAGCTGGTCCGAAATTTCGGGCGGACTTATGCACCCGCAAGTTACTGCGCCCGGCTATGCAATGTGGTATTCGTGGATGATTCGTCACCTGCCCGACGAACAGGGCGGACCTTGGAAGAAGACTCGCACCGATTTACCCGAACACGTTTGGTTACTCGACCCGAACGCCAAAATTTGGCAACCTAAACGTTAAGGAGGCTTTTTTTAAATGGCTAAAACTATCAGACTTACGGTTGCGCAAGCTCTCGTTAAGTTTTTGAACAATCAATACATTGAGTTTGACGGCAAAGAAAACAAAATGTTTGAAGGTATCTTCGGCATTTTCGGACACGGCAACGTTGTCGGCATGGGTCAAGCTCTCGAAGAGGACGCCGGCGATTTGATTATGCGCATGGGTCGCAATGAACAGGGCATGGCTCATGCGGCTATGGGCTTTGCTAAACAAAAACGCCGTAAGCAAATGTATGCTTGCACGTCGTCCGTTGGTCCCGGCGCAATGAATATGGTTACTGCCGCCGCGACTGCAACCGCGAACTGCATTCCTGTACTTTTCCTGCCCGGCGATACTTATGCCGACCGTCAGCCCGACCCCGTCCTTCAGCAAATGGAACAGCCGACAAATTTGGCAATTACCGCCAACGACGCCTTCAAAGCTGTCTGTAAATATTGGGACAGAGTTACGCGCCCCGAAATTTTAATGACGGCTTGTATCAACGCAATGCGCGTCCTTGCCGACCCTGCCGATACCGGCGCGGTTTGCATTGCGCTCCCGCAAGACGTTGAGGGCGAAGCTTACGATTATCCCGAATATTTCTTCCAAAAGAGAGTTCACCACATTGACAGACAAGCTCCTGCCGCTCGCGCAATCAAAGCGGCTGTGGAACTTCTCAAGACAAAGAAAAAGCCGCTCCTCATTTTCGGCGGCGGCGTAAAATATTCCGAGGCTGAAGAATCCTTCCGCAAATTCGCCGAGAAATTTAATATTCCGTTCGGCGAAACTCAAGCGGGCAAAGGTACAATTCTCTGGAATCACCCGCTCAATCTCGGCGGCGTCGGCGAAACCGGCGGTTGCGGAGCAAATGACATTGCGGCGGTTGCGGACGTTGTTATCGGCGTCGGCACTCGTTACACCGACTTTACGACTTCTTCAAAATGGATTTTCCACAATCCCGAAGTTCAATTTATCAATATCAATGTCTCGAAATTCCACGCTTACAAACTTGACGGCTTGCAAATCGTCGCTGACGCGCAGGCAGGTATTGACGCTCTCAGCGCGGAACTTGAGAAAACCGATTGGAAAGTTTCCGACGAATACAAAGCGGAAGTCAAAGCCTCCAAAGAAAAATACGACGCGGAAGTTGATCGCGTTTATCACGTCGAATACACGGGCAAAGATTTTGTTCCCGAAGTTGTCGACGGTCTCGACTTCGCGAAAGTCAGCGAAGAATTTATTAAAGTTACAGGCTCCAGCTTGCCGCAATGCCGTGCGCTTGGCATTGTCAACGAATGCATTGACGAAAACGCGATTATGGTTGCCGCGTCCGGAAGTATTCCTGGCGACGTTCAGCGCGTGTGGCGTGCAAAATCTGTCGGCGGCTATCATGTCGAATACGGTTTCAGTTGCATGGGTTACGAAGTCAACGCGGCTTTGGGCGTCAAACTTGCCGAGCCGGATCGCGAAGTTTATGCAATGGTCGGCGACGCGGCTTATATGATGCTCCATTCCGAATTGCCGCAATCCATTGCTGAAGGCGTCAAGATTAATGTTATCCTCTTCGACAACATGACGAACGGTTGCATTAACAATCTTGAAATCGGACACGGGCAGGGCAGTTACGGTACCGAGTTCCGTTTCCGCACAAAGACAGGTCTTGACGGCGGCTTCGTCCCGATTGATTTTGCAATGAACGCCCGCTCCTATGGTTGCGTTGCTTACACCGTCCACACTGCCGACGAACTCAAAGCGGCTATTGAAGACTCCAAGAAACAAAAAGTTTCGACGCTGATTGATGTTAAAGTCCTGCCGAAAACTATGGTTCACGGCTACGGCGATTGGTGGCGTGTCGGCGTCGCGCAGGTTTCCAAATCCGAAAAAATTCACAAGATTTACGAAGAATTGATGGTTCCCAACCTTAAAGCGGCAAGAAAATACTGATAACAATTAGGAATTAGGGATTAGGAATGAACTTACAATGCGTCATTTCTAATTCCTCATTCCTAATTAAAATAAATCGCCATTTGTTGGATAGGGGTAAATATTAATAAAACTCATTGAAATGTGAGGGGGTAAAACAAATGGCACAGGGTATAACCCATCAGGATTACTTGCGCCGAGTAATGATTATTTCGACATTCGGCGGCTTGCTGTTCGGTTACGACACCGGCGTTATCAACGGCGCACTTGCATTTATGGCAATGCCGGATCAGTTGAATTTAACACCGGCAATGGAAGGTTTGGTCGCGAGCGGACTTTTGGCCGGCGCGGCAATCGGTTCATTCTGTGGCGGACGCATTGCAGATACTGCAGGTCGTCGCAAAATGATTCTGTACTTGGCATTTATCTTTTTCTTCGCGGCGAATGGTTGTGCACTTTCTCCCAACGCCGAAGTCTTGATTTTCTGCCGCTTTGTCTTAGGTCTCGCAGTCGGCGGCGCGTCGGTTACTGTTCCTGCCTTCTTGGCTGAAATGGCTCCTGCGGAACGCCGCGGGCGCATGGTTACTCAAAACGAGCTGATGATTGTTACGGGACAATTATTGGCGTTCGTCGTCAATGCGGTAATGGGCGTTACTTTCGGCTCGACGGGCGGCATTTGGCGTTACATGTTGGCAATCGCGTCAACTCCGGCAGTCGTCCTCTGGATTGGTATGTTGAGCGTCCCTGAATCGCCGCGTTGGTTGATTGTTCAAGGCAGAATCGGCGAGGCTCTCGAAGTTCTCAAGAAAATCCGCGAAGAAGAACGCGCCAAAAAGGAACTTAAAGAAATTCAAGATACAATCGCGCTTGAAAGTAGCATTAAGCCCGCGACTTATTCAGATCTCGCGGTTCCGTGGGTTCGTCGCATTGTCTTCATCGCAATGGGCGTTGCAATCTGCCAACAAATTTCCGGTGTCAACTCGATTATGTATTACGGCACACAGATTTTAACTGAAGCAGGTTTCTCAACTCAAGCAGCTCTTATCGGTAACATTGCAAATGGCGTTATCTCTGTCAGTGCGACTTTCTTTGGTATCTGGATGATGGGTCGTCACGGACGCCGCCCGCTGATTATGACGGGGCAAATTGGAACTATGGCTTGCCTTTGCGCAATCGGTATCGCGTCGAACGTTTTTGACGGTTCGGCAACTCTTCCTTACATTGTCCTTTGCTTGACTGTCACGTTCCTTTTTTTCCAACAAGGTTTTCTTTCCCCTGTTACGTGGCTGTTGCTTTCCGAGCTCTTCCCTGTGAGACTTCGCGGCATGGGCATGGGTTGTGCAGTCTTGTGCTTGTGGGTCACCAACTTCTTTATCGGCTTCTTCTTCCCGCAATTACTCTTCTCGTTCGGACTTTCCGCAACGTTCTTTATCTTCGCGGGTATCGGCTTACTCGGCTTGTTGTTTGTTATTAAATTCGTGCCTGAAACTCGCGGTCGTTCGCTTGAACAAATCGAGCGCGACTTCCGCAATTACGACAAGGCAACTGCTTAAAAATCAAATATTAGGTATCAAGGAGCGGGGACTAGTTTTTTTTTAGTCCCCAATCCCTAAATATAAAGCCCTTTGTTGTATAGGAGGGAGATATAAAAAAACTCAAGTGTGAGGAGATACAACAAATGGCGCAGGATATATCTCATCAAAATTATCTGCGCCTGATAATGCTAATCTCGACATTCGGCGGCTTGCTGTTCGGTTACGACACCGGCGTTATCAACGGCGCACTTACCTTTATGGAAAAACCCGATCAGCTGAACTTAACACCGACAATGACGGGCTTAATCACAAGCGCACTTTTGGCGGGCGCGGCAGTCGGTTCATTCTGTGGCGGACGCATTGCAGACGCTATCGGACGTCGCAAAATGATTTTGTACTTGGCATTTATCTTTTTCTTCGCGGCGAACGGTTGCGCACTTTCGTTCAACGTTGATGAGCTGATTTTTTTTCGCTTTGTCTTAGGTCTCGCAGTCGGCGGTGCGTCGGTTACTGTTCCTGCCTTCTTGGCTGAAATGTCTTCTGTTGAACAGCGCGGAAGCATGGTTACCCAAAATCATTTAATGATTGTTACGGGACAATTATTGGCATTTACCGTCAATGCGGCAATGGGCGTTGCTTTCGGCTCGACGAGTAGCATTTGGCGTTACATGTTGGCAGTCGCGTCAACTCCGGCAGTTGTCCTCTGGATTGGCATGTTGAGCGTTCCTGAATCGCCGCGTTGGTTGATTGTCAAAGGCAGAATCGGCGAGGCTCTCGAAGTTCTCAAAAAAATCCGTGAAGAAACACGCGCCAAAAAGGAACTTAAAGAAATTCAAGATACAATCGCGCTTGAAAGTAGCATTAAGCCCGCGACTTATTCTGACCTCACGGTTCCGTGGGTTCGTCGCATTGTCTTTATCGCAATGGGTATTGCAATCTGCCAACAAGTTTCCGGTGTCAACTCGATTATGTATTACGGCACGCAGATTTTGACGGAGGCAGGTTTCTCGACTCAGGCGGCTCTTATCGGCAACATTGCAAACGGCGTTATCTCGGTCGGCGCGACTTTCTTTGGTATCTGGATGATAAATCGTCACGGACGCCGCCCGTTGGTTATGACGGGGCAAATTGGAACTGCGGCTTGCCTGTTCGCAATCGGTATCGCGTCAAATGCGCTCGAAGGTTCAACCAATCTTCCTTACGTCGTCCTTGGCTTGACTGTCACTTTTCTTTTCTTCCAACAAGGTTTTCTTTCCCCTGTTACGTGGCTGTTAATTTCAGAGCTCTTTCCCGTGAAACTTCGCGGCATGGGCATGGGTTGCGCCGTCTTGTGCTTGTGGGTTTCCAACTTCTTTGTCGGCTTCTTTTTCCCGCAATTACTCTTTAGCTTCGGACTTTCCGCAACGTTCTTTATCTTCGCGGGTATGGGTTTGCTCAGCTTGTTATTCATTATTAAATTCGTGCCTGAAACTCGCGGTCGTTCGCTTGAACAAATCGAGCGCGACTTCCGCAATTACGACAAGACAACTGCTTAATATTTTATAAAATTTTTAGGAGGGTTTTGAATGGCTAAAATTAAACTTGGTATCGCGCCGATTGCTTGGACTAATGACGATATGCCCGACCTCGGCAAGGAAAACACTTTTGAACAATGCGTCAGCGAAATGGCGTTGGCGGGCTTCACCGGTTGCGAAGTCGGCGGCAAATATCCCAAAGATACCGCCGTTCTCAAAAAGGCTCTCGACCTGCGCGGCATGAGCATTGCTTCCGCTTGGTTCAGTTCTTTTCTTCTCACTCAACCTTATGAGCAAGTCGAAAAAGATTTCATTGCGCATTGCGAATTCCTCCACACCATGGGCGCAAAATTCTGCAACGTCGCTGAACAGGGCAACAGCATTCAAGGCAAATTCGACAAGGCTGTTTTCGCCGACAAACCTTACAACACCGAAGAGCAATGGAAACTTTTAACCGAAGGTCTCAACAAACTCGGCGCGGTGGCGAAGAAAATCGGCTTGACAATGACTTATCATCATCACATGGGCACGGGCGTCCAGACCGCCGAAGAAATTGATCGCCTTATGGACGAAACAGATCCCGAACTCGTTTGGCTCCTCTATGATACCGGTCATCTCGTTTGCTCCGGCGAAGATTATCTCGCGATTCTCAAAAAATATCTCCCGCGCATTCGCCATATCCACTTGAAAGACGTTCGCATGGAAGTTCGCAACCGCGTCAAAGCTGAAAATATGTGCTTCCTTGACGGCGTTCGCGCAGGCATGTTCACTGTTCCCGGCGACGGAGATGTTGACTTCGAGCCGATCTTCGACATTGTCAACGCAAGCGATTATGACGGCTGGTATATCGTCGAGGCGGAACAAGACCCCGCCAAAGCCAATCCGTTTGAATACGCGCTTAAAGCTCGCAAATACATTAGAGAAAAAGCTCACATCTGATTAAAATTTTTTCTTCTGATAAAAAATGTAAGCCGCTTGAAATACAGCGGCTTTTGTTTTGCCGCTTATAAAATTCGGGCGCAAGAAATTATAGTTTTATCCGCTGATACTTCGCCGCTTAACTATAAAAATGCAAAAATTTTTTAGTAAAAATTTCGCCAGAAGATTATAATGATTAAATAAATTTAAATCGGGTAAGAGGCGATAAAAATGCTTCAATACTTTGTCGAGCAAAATTATCGCTCAATATTCGGCAGAGGATATACGCCGCGCTTGGAATATATTTGCAATGTCGGAGCGGACGTGACGACAATGCCGCGAAGTATGCACGAACATAAAAATCTTGTCGAAATTCTTCTTGTTGACGACGGCGCGGGCATTTTTATTATCGACGGCGAACGCTACACTGCGAAAAAGGGCGATTTGATTCTTTACAACAGCGGCGCGGTTCATGACGAATTTGGCGGTTCGGGAAATGATTTAAGTACATATTGCGTGGCGATAAGCAATTTGAAACTCGACAATTTTCCTGTCAATAAAATCCTTCCGGAAGAATATTTGCCGATTATGCCTTCAGGAGAATATTTTGACGAGCTTTTAAGCATTTTCAGGACGATTGAGCGCGAAAGTTATCGCCCGAACGGAGCAGAGACCGCAAATTATCTTGCGCTCGCTCTCGTCTCAAAAATTTGTACAATGTTTGAAACTCACGGCTTGCCGCGCAGGGCAAAGAAGCCGACGCTGAGTTCCCTGGCAAAAGATTTTATCGACGCGCATTACACGGAAAATATTAAGCTCGACGACATTGCCCGCGCAGTTTATACAAATGTTTACAACCTGTCGAAAGTTTTCAAGGCGGAGATTAGCGTTTCGCCGATGAAATATGTAATTCTGCGACGAATGGGCGAGGCGCAAAATCTTTTAATTAATACCGACATGACGATAACGCGCATTGCAATGAGCGTCGGCTATAACAACTCGAATTATTTTCAGAACGTGTTCAAAGATTTTATGCAGATGACGCCGAAAGAATATCGCAAGCGTTGGACGAAGTAAAAAAAATTTTCCCTGCTTAAAATACAAGACAAAAAAAAACCTCCTGTGATAGAATCATGGGAGGTTTTTGTTGTGTCGATTTTTTATCAATCGGCTTGCTTGCCTTTAAAAATTCTCGGCACCCGCGCAGAAACAAGGCAGGTTACTTCGTAATTAATCGTGCCCAAATGCTTGGCGGCGTCGTCAGCCGAAATTAAATCGGAGCCGAATAAAATCACCTCGTCGCCGACTTCAACGCCGTCAATGTCGGTCACGTCAACCATAGTTTGATCCATGCAAATACGCCCCGCGACAGGAGCAAGCCCCTTGCCGCGAATGTCGACATGAAAATTTTTATAGGCGCGAATATAACCGTCTGCATAACCCAGCGGCAACGTCGCAATCAGTGAATCTTTTTCCGCAATGAACTCGCGTCCGTAGCCGATCGAAACGCCCGCCGAAACTTTTTTAAGATAAACAATGTGCGTAATGAGTTTCATCGCGGGGCGAAGTTCAATCGTTCGGCGAATATTTTCGGAAGGATAAAGTCCGTAATTTATAATTCCGGAGCGAACCATATCGAAATGCGCTTCGGGAATGTCCAAAACTGCGGCTGATTCGGCAAGGTGGAAAATTTTAATCGCAACGCCCGCCGCCCGAATTTTATACGCGGTCTCTTTGAAAACTTCGATTTGATGATTGGTAAAAGTTCTGTCGTCGGAATCGGCGTCGGCGAAATGAGAAAATAAACCTTCAAGCTCAAGGGCGGGCAGTTTGGAAATTTTAGCGGCAAGCGCGGCTGCTTTATCGGGGTCGACACCGATTCTGCCCATGCCGGTTTCAATTTTCAAATGAACCTTGGCGATTTTGCAGAGACGCTCGGCGGCATTGGAAATTTTTTCTGCAAGTTCAAAGTCGGCAACGGCTTGCGTTAAGTCGTTAGCGACAACAGCGTCAATGGCGGTCTGCGGAATTAAACCCAGAATCAAAATCGGAAGATTAAAACCTGCGCGGCGAAGTTCAATAGCCTCGCCGACGGTTGCAACCGCTAAAAAATCGGCTCCGCATTCGACAGCGATTTTTGAAACTTCAATCGCGCCGTGTCCGTAAGCGTTCGCCTTGACAACGGCGCAGAGTTTCGACGCGGGATTAATGTGACGGCGAATTTCCTTAAAATTGTGGCGAATGGCGTCGAGATCAATCTCGGCGTAAACGTCGCGAAGAATCATTTTAAAACATCTCCAATCAAAAATTTCAATCAAAAATTTTCCGGGGTGAAGATATGAAATTCAAAGAATTTATGAACGCACTCGACGGCGGAATAAAAAATGTTTATCTGCTGTGTGGCGAGGAAACTTTTTTTATCGATAAGGCGCGAGAAAAAATTTTGGCGCGACTCGAAGTCGACACGGAAACGGAACTTTTAATTTTTAACTGCGACGCAAAACCCGCGCTCAGCGAAATTATCAGCGCGATTGACAGTGCGCCTTTCTTCGGGACAAAAACTGTTGTGCTCGTCAAGAACGCGACTTTTTTCAGCGCGGAGAAAAAAATTGAACGGCTCGAAAATATTTTAAAAGATATGCAACCAACAAATTTTGTGATATTCACGGCAAAGGCGGCAGATAAACGGCGCAGATTGTACAAAATAATTTCGCAAGTCGGGGCGGTGTTGGAGGCGGAACCTCTGCGCCCGTGGGAAGTCGACGCTTGGCTCAACGAAAAATTAAAATCGCTCGGAAAAATCATGCGCGGCGAGGCAAGACGCCATTTCAATGAACGCTTGGGAGTTTTGCCGGAAATTTCGCTGTGGTATCTGGAAAATGAATTGGACAAAGTCGCGCTCAACGTCGCGGGAAACGAGATAACGGCGGCGGATCTGCGAAAAAATATGCTCGCGCCGCCCGAAGTTTCAAACTTCGCGCTGACTGACGCCGTTGACGAAAAAAAATCCAAAAAAGCTTTCTACCTTCTGAAACAACAAGCCCGCGTTCCCACCAAAATTCCGCTCGTGATAACTTTGTTGGTAAATCACGTTCGGCGACTTATCCGCGCAAAATTTTTCATGGCGCAGGGAATAACGGGACGGCGACTCGGCGAACCGCTCGAAATGAATCCTTACATTGCGCAAAAGTTCAGTGAAACTGCCAAAAGCTATCGAACGGAACTTTTGGAGGAAGTTTTTATAGAGTTGGCAGACGCAGATTTTAAATTGAAGACCGGTCGCGCAGGCGTTGAAATTTTGGAAAGAATTCTGCTCAAACTCTGCAAGCGGTAAATTAAGCGTCATAAAAAAATTTCCTTCAATAAGCGGCTTAAAAAATTTCTTGCTTTGTAGTAAAATAAATTCTGAAAATTGCGTTCCCGTTACAAATTGCTCTTTGGGGGTGATACCGTTGGTAGAGGTTTATAAATCACAGGAGTCGGGACACTTGGAGAAATTGACGCTAAGAACTTTGCAGAAGGGCGCGTGGATAAACATAATCGACCCGACGCCGTATGAATTGCGCGAAGTCAGCGCGTTGACGAACGTCGAACCGGATTTTTTACGCGCCGCGCTCGACGAAGAAGAACGCTCGCATTTGGATACGGAAAATGATTCCGTCATGATTCTTACAAACGTCCCAATCGTCTACGAAGAGGAAAGTTACGACACTTTGCCGCTTGCAATTATTTTGACAAAGCAATACATAATAACCGTCTGCCTGGAAGAAACGCCCGTCATGGCGAGTTTCAACGCCCGCACGGCGCGACTTTTCCACACTTACAAGCGCACGCAATTTTTATTTGAAATTTTATATCGCTCGGCGACTTTTTATCTGCGCTACCTTCGGCAAATAAATAAGCTCTCCGACGAAATCGAAGAGCAGTTGCGTACTTCAATGCGCAATGCCGACATTTTGCGGCTAATGGAATTGCAAAAAGGTTTGACTTATTTTAATGCGTCGCTCCGCTCCAATGACGCGGTTTTTGAAAAACTCCTGCGCCTTAGGAACAGTCGCTCAATCGAAACGATTTTGGAAATTTACGAGGAGGACGAAGATTTACTCGAAGACGTCATAATCGAAAACAAGCAGGCTCGCGAAATGGTTGAGATGTACAGCCAAATTCTTTCGCAAATGGCGGATATTTTTTCGTCCATAATCTCGAACAATCAGAATATGGTTATGAAATTTCTTGCCGCCATGACAATTATAATTGCGGTGCCGACCGTCATTGCCAGTTTTTTCGGAATGAATGTGCCCGTCCCGCTAAGCGAAAACAATTTAGGATTCGTGATAGTCATTGCGATAGCGTTGCTTGCGTCAATCGTCGCGGCGATAGTTTTTTGGAAAAAGCACATGTTCTGGGGTTGACCGTGAAAAATTTTTATCAAGCTTCGTCGGATTCTTCGGCGGGGCTGTTTTCTTGTTCGGCGGTAGCTTCAGCGGCGGCTATCACTTCCGGCGGACGATAATCCTTTTGCGGCTCCAAT
>CAMNEX010000018.1 GCA_946536825.1 uncultured Selenomonadales bacterium
CGGTTGCGGCTTTTTACTCAACGCGGATTTTTTCTTAGCGTCTTTAAGATAGCCGCCCGCGATTAGTTCAGTGCGTATTTCGTCAATGTCGGCAAGCGTCGTCGAAGCCGTCAGCGAATGCGCGATACTCTCAAGATAAAAAATTTCTTCGCGACAAAGTGCAATCTGTTCGGCAATAAATTTCGTCGAACGCTTGAGCTTGTCGTATTTTTTATAACAAGCCTGAACATTGGCGGCAATCGTCAAGCGGCGGTCAAGCGGGATTGAAATTTCTTCGCCCGTCTCGCTGTAAATGTTCGCAACGGTGATTTTGTCATCGGCGTGGTCTTTCAGCTGATAGCGATAAGTCGAAAGATTATCGGCGCGGATTCGCCAGTCGTCAGCATTTTCGGCGGCGGCGAGCTCCTCTTCCAACACAGAAATTTTATTCGTGGCGCGGCGCAATTCGTTGTTGACGAGCTTTGAAAATTTTTCCTTATCGGGCGGCACGTAACTTCCCGAAATTTCGTCGGCGGTCTCCAAAAGTTCGGAGAGAGTTTCAAAAGTTTTCAATTCCCCGCGCAGATAATTCAGCTTGACGGCGGAAATTGCCAAAATTTTTCCCGCGTCGATAATCATACAAGGCGCGGGATTTTTTGCGGCGTCGCGAATTTCAATCAGAGAATTTTTTAAGCTGTCGAAGTCTTTGGCGTCGAGATCGGAAATTTTTATGTCATGCGGCAAGCCCGATAAAAAAATCGTCTCGCGGACGCTTTGCGGTCCAAAGCCTTGACAAGAATTCATAATTGCCTTGTCAAGCCGAGAATTTTTATCGGATTGAACGCGCTCCAAAATTTTTTCAACGCCACAAGAGAAAATATCGAATTTATCCTGCGCGGGCGGCATTTGATAATTTTGATTCGGCAAAACGGTTCGGACGCGGCTGGAGTTGGATCCGATTTTTTTCAGCGCGTCGACAATCTGCCCGTCGGAAATCAGAATCAAATTGCTGTACTTGCCGATAAGCTCCGCGGCAAGCGTGAACGTTTGAATTTTGCCGCCCGCCCCGATTGAATCAACGTCGATAAAAATTATCCTGTCGAGTTCGTGCTGACGAATTGCCGCTATTCGCCCGCCCTCCAGATTTTTCCGCAGCACCATGCAAAAGGTCGGCGGTTCGGGCAAATTTTCGGGAGCTTTTTTTATCGTGTGCACCGAAGGATTTTGCGGCGCGGTTGATATTCGCAATAAAAAAGTTTTGCCCGGTTGCCGTATCGTGAAAGTTAAATTCGCTTTATTTTGTTGTGTGATTTTATCGACGCGCCCGCCCGCCAAAAGTTTTGCCAATTCGATTGTCAGCGGACGCATCGAGAATCCGTCCAAGTTCAAAATTTATCACCTCAATATTTTTTCAAAACCGAATGCCGCGCCTTAAAAATATTTTCGTCAAGTTCGACCTGCGCGGAGGATTTTAAAATCGGCGTCATGTCGAAATTATTTTTGCCGTCGTCGATTTTTATCCAATCAAAGCCAGCAGTCTCGACAATAAACAAAAACGAACGCTCAATCGCATGAGCAATGGTGCCGTCGAGTTGTCCGAGTTCTTCGGGAAAATCTTCAAGCATCAAATCACTCTCTAACAGCGGCGCGAGTGCTTGCGGCTTAAACCAAAACATGGAACCCGCCGGAAACTCAATTAAATGGCGATTGTCAATTTCTATTCCGAGTCTGTGCAAAAAATTTTTCGTGATAAGATAATTTTCGCCCCAATTTATGAAAATGCGAATCGGCGGGAAATTTTGCGGAAAAACCGCGCCGATTTTTTCGTTCGCTAAAATTTGCAAAATGCTACTGACAATTTCTGGACTGCCCAAAAGATTTTGATAAAGATGTTCGCGCCAACCTGCAAGGCGACTTTCGGCGTGCGGAGATTTTTTGCTGTGGATATGAATGCACACGTCGTAATTTTTATAAATTTCTCTGAAGCCGACGAACGCCGGAGCAATGTCGCGCCCGCGGTTAGGAAAAATTTTCACCGTGACATTTCCCTTGTCGAAGGCGCGGAAAACTTTTTCAATCGCGGATTTTTTTTCAGGCGAAGTTGTCGAAATATAAACGTCCGCCGCGCAGGGAATATTCAGCAAAAGATTTTTGAGTTCGGCGGCAAGTTCGGGATAAAAAATGTGGACGACTGCCGCAATTTTAAAATTGGAGGGCGGCGCGGCAAAATCCAACGGCACTTTCAGCGCAAAATTTTTCTCGCGCTTGAGCTGAACAAAATCTTCAAAGCCGTTCATCTGCATAAAAAAAACGTCGCCGCAATCTTCGCGTCGAGCTTTGTGCTTAAAGTTGTAAAAAAGATTTTCATAAAACGCGGGATAGTTGACTGCGCAAAAATCCTCAAATGGCGCGATAAAATGATTCCCCACAAAATTTCGGGCGGCGCGATAAAAATTCATTAAAATTTTTCCTCGTAAATCGAAATATATTTTTCTGCAACGTTCTCAATCAAAAATTTTTTGGAAACAGTTTCGACGCGGCTTTTAAGTTTTTCGTAAGAGGCGGGATTGTCGGCAAGCTCGCGAAGAATTTTTGCAAGCTCCTTTACGGGAACTTTTCCGTCAACCAAATCAAAGACAATCCCCGCGTCCTCAATCATGGCGGGCACTTCGCCCAGGTTTGAACTCACGACAGGACGCCCCGCAAAAAAGCTGTCGATTATCAAAAGAGGAAAACTTTCGCCGGAATATTCGCTGGGCAAAAGCCCTATATCCGCTGTCGCCAAATAATCACGGACGTTACTTTTAAAGCCGACCATGTGAACAAAATCCGGCGCGGCATTTTTCAACAGGTCATACATTTCGCCCGCGCCGACCAAAATTAAATCAACGCGCCTTCCTCCGCGCTTGTTGGCAAGCTCAACCGCGTCAATCGCCGCAAGCCAACCTTTTTGCGGAATGGCGCGGCTGACTTCACAGGCAACAAAAGCATCTTCCGGAATGCCAAGCTCGGAGCGCGGCACAGGATTTATCGGACAATATTCCAAGCCGTTGCCGATTTTATGAAAAATTTCTTCGCGCCCGAAATTATTTTCTCTGAACGGCGTTAAATTTTTATCGGCAATGTAAACGAACGCGGAAACAGATTTTTTAATCGGCGCAAGAATCTTCTTCAGGAAATTTTTATCGGGATTATCTTTTGCCGCCTCCTCGTACATGCCGTGCAAAGTCACGACGTGGCGCAGGGCGGGCTTATCTTTGACGACGTAACTTACAGCCTCGTCCACAAAGCCGTGGTGCGTGTGAATCACATCGATTTTGAATTGCTCAATAACCTCCGCCAAGCCGCCCGCTTCGTTCAGGTAAATCAAAGGGACTGTCGCATTTAATTTCCGGCGAATGTCCAATAAATCGTCCGCCATTTGAAAATCCAGAACCGTGACGGGAAAACCTTTTCTGCTCAATTCGTTGGCGAGAGTCAGCGGAAAAGTTTCGCCGCCGCCGATTGTCAAAGCATAGACGCCCATTAAAATATTCGGCTTGCGCTTGACGGACAAAATTTTTTCCAAGTTAAAAAGTTTTTTCAACTCGCTTAGATCCTTGCCGCCGTAATAGCCGAGAAAATGATCTTCCAACTTTTGATAATGAATTTCGTGGACTTCGGCGGACACGTTGTAATTTTCCGCAATGAACATGGCAATTTTCTCGTGCTCGAAAAAATAACGCGGCTCCTTTTGAATTTTCAGCGACGTGCTTTCTTTGTGTATCCGATAAAAATTCGTCGCGTTCGGAGAATAATAAATGCAACCGCCTTTAATCACGTCGAGATAAAAAGCCCAATCGCTACAAAGTTTCATCTGCGAACAAATTTCGGGAAAAGTTTCGCGCCTGCGGAAAAGGACGCCGCTGACGTTCGGAATAATATTTTTTATTGCAAAACCTTCCTCGACGAATTGCGGCGCACTCATCGTGAAATTTTTTGTCCAATCGAAGTAAAGTAAATCGGCAAGATATTGTTCGGTATTGAAAACGGTTTGCCCGTCCTGAATAAAATCCGTGCGACAAAAGGCAAGCTGAACGGCGTCGTCAGCAAAGGCGGGCGCGAGTTCCTTGAGAAAATTTTCCGCGCTGAAATCGTCCGATTCAGCAATCCAAATCAACTCGCCGCGAGCCTCCTCAATGCCCTTTTGCCATTGGCGGAACACCCTGCCGGAATTTTTTTCGTTGAAAATCAGCCGCGTATTTTCTTTATGGCGTTCGTAAAATTCTTTTAAAATGTCGCGGCTTGAATCGGTTGAGGCGTCGTCCAAGAGAATCACTTCAAAATTTTTGTAAGTCTGATTGTAAATCGTCTCAAGTCTTTGGCGGAGAAAGGGCGCGTGATTGTAATTGGGGACGACGACGGAAATTAGCGGCGAAAAATTTTTTTGTACTGATATTTTCCAATGACTCAACGTCCGCGCAGATTTCTCCGATCTCGAAACGGAAAATTTTAACAATGCCGACTTAGCGGCGGCTTTTGCAGGTAAAAAAACTTTCGCATGAAATGTCGGTAAATTATTTGCGCAAAAATAATCGAGCCGCCGAATAAAATTTCTGAATTTCGAGCCGGTCAAAGCGCGGTAGATTTTCATTGTTAAATTCAAAATTTTTCACCCCGTTGAAGGATAATCAAAAACGCGCTGAAAGTCAACAATTTAAGGAAAGCGTCTTGTTAAAATGAATAATTTCTGATAATATCGGCGATGTGAAAGGAGGTCGGTAAATTGGAGACGCAAACGGAATTGGTCGCGGAAGAAAAACTGGATCAAAATGAAATCGCCGCGACGCTTGAGAAAATTTTGGAATTGCAAAATAAAAATTCGCGGCAACTGGTTCAATCGCTCCGCGAAAACGTAAATTTTCAAAATCAAGTGCGCCGAGGTATGCAACAGGAACTTGACAGCCTGAAGGAACAACAGCGCGGCGAACAATTCACGCCGATTTTAAAAGCGGTCGCTTCAATCTGTGTTGAGTACAGAAAAATTTTATCGGACGAATCAGTTTCAAAAAAAATGCGGCGGACGTTGTCGCTGATGTTCGACGAGCTGGAAGATATTTTGGCGGAATATGACGCGGAAATTTTTACCACGGAAATCGGCGAGCCGCGGCGTTCACTTTTGACAAAAATCGTCAACACCGTTGCGACGAAAGATAAAAATTTGCATAACACCGTTGCCCGCAGCCGACGCCCCGGCGTCATGAGGAACGGGAAGCCGCTTTACCGCGAATTTGTCGACGTTTATGTTTTCGACGAAAATGCAGGCGGAAAAAAATCTGAATCAGTCAGAACCGAGTAAAGGAGAAATTTTATGAGCACTTACGGTATCGACCTTGGCACAACTTATTCTTGCATAGCGCGCTTGGACTCGAACGGCAACCCCGAAGTTATTCGCAACAACGAAGACGACTCGAATACCGTTGCCAGCGTCGTTTTTTTTGAAAATGAAAATAACGTCGTCGTAGGGCAGGCGGCAAAAGAAAATATCGAGACGGACGGCGAGCGCGTCGTTCAATTCGTCAAGCGCGAAATCGGCAAGCCTGAAAAGAGAACTTACGAATTTTACGGCAAAACTTATACGCCCGTGGAAATCAGCGCGTTGATTTTGACGCGCCTAAAAAATTTGGTTGAAGCGCAGGGCGGCACGATTGAAGATGTTGTGATAACTGTTCCGGCTTATTTCGGCTTGGAGGAACGCTCCGCGACAAAACAGGCGGGCGAACTCGCGGGACTGCACGTCTTGAGCTTGATTAACGAACCGACCGCGGCGGCTTTGAGTTACTGCGCCAGACAATTTCAAGAGGACAGGACGGTTTTGGTTTACGATTTGGGCGGCGGAACTTTCGACGTAACTGTTTTAAAAATGTCAATGGCGCAAAACAATTCGGGGCGCGACGTTCAAAAAATTACAGTGCTCGCCACCGACGGCGATGACAAACTCGGCGGCAAGGATTGGGACGAAAAACTTTACAATCACATTCTCCACGCCTGTTGCGACGACAGCGGCTTAATGCCCGAAGAAATTGAAGCGGAGACGCGCCAAGATATTCGCAGTAAGGTCGAGGAGGCGAAGCGCAAGCTCAGCAAAAAACAATCCGCCAAAGTTCGCATTGACGTAAACGGCTCGCGCACCGAAGTTACAATTAAGCGTTCGGATTTTGAGCAAATGACTTCGGATCTTGTCGCCAGGACTATGAATTTTGTTGACGCCACGCTGGAAAAAGTTCCCGCCGAGTCGATTGATACTGTTTTGCTTGTCGGCGGCTCGACTTACATGCCCATGATAATTAATGCGGTTGAAGAAAAATTTCCCGGCAAGGTTCAGCAACACGACCCCGACCAGGCAGTTGCTAAGGGCGCGGCGATTTATGCGAGTATGTTGGTTGAGGAAATTGATACTCCTTCCGCGCAGGGCGAAGAAACTTCAGGAGACAAAACTTTTACTCGCGCCGAACAACTCACGAGCAAATTTACCGTTGAAGATCAAACGCCGCGTTCGTTCGGTCCGGGCGTCGTCGACACCAACGGAGCCAAGCATAAATACGTTTTGGAAAATTTTATAAAAATCGGCGAGAAAATGCCCGCAGTTTTCTCCAAAACTTATTATCCGCTCGAAGACAATCAGGAACGCGTCAAGTTGCGCGCCTTTGAAAATATTTCGACTGATGACACGCTAATTCCCTGCGTCGACGAGGAAGGCAATCCGCAAGCCGCCGACCCCGCGCAGAAGGTAAAACTTTTGGGCGAGTTGATTGTAAATCTTCCGCCCAATACAAGCCGCAATACGCCGATTAAAGTTACTTTCAAAGTCGACGCGTCGGGCGTCCACGTCGAAGCAGTCAACACCAAAACCGACGAGATTTTTGAAACTTTCCTGCGCACCGAGTCTGACGTTGACATAGAGCGCAGCGCGGTTCACCAGCTCAGAATTTCTTCCGATTAATTTTGTCTGCGCGGAAAAATATTGTATAATGGAAAAAATTTTTGGAGGTTTTATTTATGCTTAAGAAAACCAAAATAATCTGCACGCAAGGTCCCGCAACCGACGCGCCCGGCGTTATCGAAGGGCTTATCGAAAACGGTATGAACGCCGCCCGCTTCAATTTCTCGCACGGAGATCACGCGGGGCATAAAAAACGTATCGACGCCGTTAAAGCCGCCGCTAAAAAGTCGGGGAAAATCATTTCGCTGATTCTCGACACCAAAGGTCCCGAAATGCGGCTAGGTCTCTTCAAAAATGATTCCGTTCAGCTCGTCGAAGGCAACAAATTCATTTTGCGCAACGAAGATATTCAAGGCGACGAAACTCAAGCCTCTGTCACGCACAAATTGCTTTACACCGAAGTTAAAGTCGGCGATAAGCTCCTGCTTAATGACGGGCTTGTCGAATTGCGAATTGACGAAATTAAAGACAAGGATATTTACACGACAATTTTAAATTCCGGCAAGATGAGTTCCAGAAAACGCGTTGCCGCGCCGGGCGTGCCGCTCGGACTCCCTGCCGTCTCTGAACAGGACGAAAAAGATATTTTATTCGGCATTGAAAACGATATGGATTTTGTCGCGGCAAGTTTCATTCAACGCGCCGCCGATGTCGAAGAACTTCGCGCTTTAATCGTCAAAAACGGCGGGCACATGGAAATTATTTCCAAAATCGAAAACCTTGAGGGCGTCAAAAACATTGACGAGATTATCGCGGCAAGTGACGGAATTATGGTTGCTCGCGGCGATTTGGGCGTCGAAATTCCCGCGGAGGACGTTCCCATTATTCAAAAAAATATTATTAGAAAATGCAACGCAGTCGGTAAACCCGTCGTCGTCGCTACGCAAATGCTTGAAAGCATGACGGTTAATCCGCGCCCGACTCGCGCTGAAGTTTCCGACGTGGGAAATGCAATTCTTGACGGCGCGGATGTTATCATGCTAAGCGGCGAAACTGCCGGCGGAAAATATCCCGTCGAAGCCGCCGCCATGATGAATCAAATTGCCCTGCGCATTGAAGAATCCCTCGAATATAAAGAAATTTTCCTTCAGAAGGGTATGCACAGAAAATATTCCCAAACCGACGCCATTGCGCATGCTACGGTTCAACTCGGCTACGAACTCAACGCCGCCGCGATTATCACGCCGACCAGATCAGGCTATACAACTCGCGTCGTTTCAAAATACAAACCCAAAGCCCCGATTATCGCTTTTACGCAGACTTCGCAAGTCGCTCGCCATTTGAATTTGCGTTGGGGCGTCTTCCCGATTCCCGGCACGCCCTGGCTTGACATTCTGCAAATGATTGATTATTCGTCGGCGGCTTCGCTTGAAAAAGGTTACGTCAAGAAAGGCGACCTCGTTATCCTTACTGCGGGCATGAAATACGGCGAAGGCGGCACTTCTTCAATTCGTCTGCACACAATCTGAAATTAATTTTAGACAAAATAAAAGCTCCGACCGAAATTTTTTGTCGGAGCAATTTTTTTTGCGCGATTTTATTTCAGTTGATAAATTTTGCCGTTGAGCCCGTTTTGGTTTTCGTAACTTCGAGCCGAACGGGAATTTGATTTTTTAACTCCTCAACGTGCGAAATTATCCCGACCAATCGCCCGCCGCTTTGTTCTATTATCGTCGAAATCGCAAAATCAAGCGTTTCGCTGTCCAATGTGCCAAAGCCTTCGTCTATAAAAATTGTGTCGAGTTTTATGCCGCCGATTTTGTTCCTTACAACCGACGCCAGACCCAACGCCAGCGACAGCGACGCCAAAAAACTTTCTCCGCCGCTCAAAGTTTCGACGGGACGAAATGCGCCGCTGTTTTCGTCATAAATTTCCAAGTTCAAACCCGCCGTTTTCGCTTTAGTTTTGCCTGCGTCCTTCATTTGGAATAAATATCGCCCGTTGCTCATTTTTTTCAGACGATTATTCGCCTCTGTCACGACTTCTCTAAACATTGTCGATAAAAAGTAGCGTTGGAACGAAATTTTTAGCTCCGATTCTCCTTTGCCGGTTGCGTTTGCCACGTCGGATAATCTGCGCCATGTCTCGGCGATTTTTTTTGCCTCGGCTAATTTTCTCGTGACATTTTCAAATTCCGCGGAAACTTTTTTCAGCATTTTAAGCGCGGTTTCCAATTTTGCTTTCTCGTCGAGTGCCGCGCCGTAATTTTCGTTCGCCCGAAGCGCGTTTTTTGTCAGTGAATCAATATCGGGCGGAGTTTTGTCTTTAAGTTCGCCGCTAAGCTCCTCAAAATTTTTTTGCACAGATTTTAACGTTGCCGCCCGCGCAGATTTTTCTTTGCCTGCGTCGTTGAAATTTTTCTGCGCCGTCGTCCATGCCGAATTGAGTTCCGTAAATTTTTTTTGCGCCGCGCTTAAATCTGCGTCGAGTTGCCGAGGATTTTTCAAATAAATTTCGGGGATATTTTTTTGCAGACCTTGAATTTCGCCTTCGAGTCGGGCGACAGAATTCGACGCGATTTTTTGTTTTTTATCGGCGGCGTCCAATTCATTTTTATTTTTTCTGATACAATCGTTGCCCTTTTCGATACTTTGTTGGCAAGCGGCAAGCGCGTTTTTATCTTCTTGCGCCTCTTCGCAAATTTTTTGAGCCGTGGCGACGTCAGGAATGCTCGCATAATCATTTTTTTGTTTTTCTTTGGCTGAAAGTTCGCCCGTAATTTTCGCGACGGTTTTTTCCTGTTGGGATTTTTCTTTATCGAGCTGCTTGAATTCTTTTTCAGCCGCTTGAAGTTCGACGGCAGTGGGAATTGCATTTTTTGTAATTGCGGGGTGTTCGAGCGAGCCGCACACGGGGCAAGGTTCGCCTTCTTTTAGTTTTGTCGCCAAACGCGCCGCGCTCTCGACTATTTGCAAGCGTTCCCAATTTATTTGCGCGGCATTAAATCTTTCTTCAACGCGGGCGAGTTTTTCCTGTTCCATTGCCGAAATACTTTTCAGACGCGAAATTTCTTTTAGAAGCTCTGCGAATTCTTTTGCTTTTTGCAGAATTTGCCTGGCTTTTTCAAATTCCACATCCGCTCCGACCAGCGAAATCCTTTTTGCTTCCAATTCCGCCAAACGCGCCTCATATTTTTTTGCGCGTCCGGAATAAATATCAAAATTTCCTTTAGCCTCTTGAAAAATTGTCGTTTCCGCCTTGAGTTTGTCGCTTTTCTTTTCCAATTCGGCGAGCGTTCCTTGAAAAATTTTCAGTTCATTTTTGTGCCGCTCAAGTTCTTTGCGTTGTGATTCTTCGCCCTCGCGCTTTTGATATTCCGCTTGAGTAGCCTTGAAAATTTTTTCTGCTTCGGCAATTTTAATCTGCGCGGCGGAGAGTTCCGAACGTTTTTTTTGAAAGTCGGCGAATTTATTTGCCAAGATTTTTCCGTCCGAAAGTTGAATTTGTGCCGTGTCGGAAATTTTTTTTAGTTCTTCCGATTTTTTTTGCGCCGATAAAAATCTTTTCTCGATTTCCTCAAATGATTGTGAATCCGCGCCCTTCATTTGTTCCGCCAAAATATTTTTCCGGTTCTCAAGGTCGGTGACTGCCTGCGCCGAAGATTTTGCGCGTTCGCTCAGGGCGTCTTCGACTTTTTTATAAATTGTGCTGTCGAAAAGGACGTTCAAAACTTCCTGCCGCTTATCCGAATCCGACGACAAAAATTTTTTAAATTCGCCTTGCGGCAAAAGCACTACCTGCCGAAATTGCTCGGCATTGAAGCCCAAAAGTTCAATTATTCTTTTTTTGATTGCGTTGTCTTTTGTCTCGATTAATTTTCCGTCGCAATGAAGTTCGGCTCGCGTCTGATATTTATTTTCCTTTCTTTTCGAGTGGTAACTTATCTCGCGTCTTGCCATAAATTTTTTATTGCCGAGCGCGAAGGTAAATTCAATTTCCGTCAAAACGTCGTCGGCAATACCCTTTGAGCGCATATCTTTGCCGTCGCGAGCCTTTCCGGACGTTTCGCCGTAAAGCGCGTAACAAATCGCGTCGAGAATCGTGGTTTTGCCCGCGCCTGTCGCGCCGTGTATCAGAAAAATTTTTTCGCCGCGCAGATCTTTTTCAAAATCTAAATTAACGGGCTTGATATACGAGCCAAACGCCGCAATTTTTAAGTTTATCGGTCTCATGACGTTACCTCCCTAAAAATTTCTTCCATTGCAGATTTTTCAGCGTCTGTTAAAGTTCTGCATGTCATTGACTCGAAAAAATCTGCGAATTGCTCCGAAACCGTTGCTCCTTCGCGAAATCTCCGCGCAGGTTCCTCTACAAAATCTTTTGGCTTGGCTTTGTTTTTTGCTTCCATGATATTCGGGAAAACCTTGCGCAATTTCTGCGTCGCGTCGTAAACAAAAGTTTCGTCAGTCAAAGTCACGTAAGCGTAGTCGTTATTAATTTCTTGTGATAAAAAAGCGTTGAGTTTATCCGAAACGACGATTAAATTTCTGCGCGGAGTGAGTTCGATATTTTTTGCGGCGGCAGAGCCGTGCTTGTCGATTTCGACGAGCGTGACGCCTTTTTTATGCAAATATTCTTTTGCGGAGTATTTCAAAAGCGAGCCGGAATAGCGAATTTTATTTGGAACAATATCTTGCGGGCTGTGGAGATGACCAAGCGCGGCGTAATTGTAATTGGAAAAAATTTCGGCATTAACCTTGCCCGCGGTGCCGACAAATTTTCGTTCGGAGTCGGATTCTTCGCCGCCGTCAACGAAAACATGGGCGACAGCGACACTGCGTTTGCCTTGAGGAATTTTTTTGCGTGCCAGGTCGATATAAAATTTATTGGCGTCGTTGAAAGTTAAGCGGTCGCAGTTTTCAGCGAAAAAATTTGCTTTAATCTCAGACGGGTCGAGATAAGGTATCAGCGAAAAATAAATTTCTCCGAATTGGTCGTTGAGAACGATTGTTTCGGGTTCGAGAGCGGTTTTTGCAGTGATAAAAAATTTTTTATTGGCAAAAAGTCTGCTACCGAAATTCAAACGCGCCGCGTTGTCGTGATTTCCCGCGATACAAAGGACGGGGATTTTTTTTTCGGTGAGTTTGAATAAAATTTCGTCGAAAAGATTAATTGCCTCGGCGGAAGGATCTGCGCGGTCGTAAATATCGCCCGAAATTAAAATTGCGTCGGGTTTTTCGTCATCGACGAGCTTTAAAAATTTTTTCAAGATAAAGTCTTGGTCGTCGATTAGCGAATAATTCAAAAGAGTTTTGCCGAGGTGCCAATCGGCGGTGTGGAGAATTCTCATAAAAAAATCGCCTCCAAAAAATTTTTAAATAATTATATCACATGTACTTGACAATTTCGCTTGAGTTGGGAGATAAAATAGCCTAGGAATTTATAGATTTATCAAATGGCGGCGTTGAGTCTCAATGGAAGGTAAATCAAAATGAAAATTAAAGTTTCAAATTCAATGCTCAATATTTTGTTCGCGGCAATGGCGGCGGGGATTCTTTTTATGGAAAATTTCAATCGCTCGCCGAAATTTTTAATCGGAACCTGCGCGGCTTTGATAATCGGCGGAATAATTTTCACGTGGCGTAAAAAAAATTTAACGGCGTGGATAATTTGCCCGATAATTTTTTTCGCGCTCGGCGGCTTGAGATTTTCGGCAGTCGACAATCTGCCGCCAAATGACATTTCAAAATTCGCAGGACAGCAGATTCAAGTTTCGGGCGTTGTGCGCGAGGAGCCACAGATAAAAATTTTCCCGAACGATTTAATGCAAGTGCGTTTTGTCGTGGACGCCGAGTCGATAAAAATAAAAAATTCCGCGCAGAAAATTTGCGGCGGATTTATTTTGTCTTCGTATCACAAGGCGGGCGAAGAACTTCCGCGGGCGCGTATTGGCGACAAAATTTCTGTAAGCGGCAATTTAAAACTCTTGACGAATTACAACAATCCAGGCCAGATTGATACCGTGACGCGCATGAAGGCAACGGGAATTACTGCGCGAATATCGGCGGGCAAGCAAGGCATTTCGATAGAAGAGATTGACGGCGGGCTTTGGATAAAATTTTTGAGATTGGTCGCGGCAATTCGTGAACATTATCGCGAGTCGATGACGGAAGTTATGTCACAAGAAGATGCCGCGGCGATTTTCGCAATGCTTTTCGGCGGCTACGCGGGACTCAATCCCGAACTCGTCGAAGATTTTCAGACAACGGGAATAATTCACATTTTGTCGGTGAGCGGCTCGCACATGAGTATGTTGGCAATGGCGACGGCGTGGCTTTGTCTGATTTTGAAATTGCCGCGGGGAATAACTTTCGCAATCGGAACTTTCATCATCGGAACCTACGCGATATTGAGCGGACTTTTGCCGCAAGTTTTGCGCTCGGCGACAATGGGAATTTTAGTTTTCTTCGCCAAAACTCTCGACGCTGAGGCGGAAGGCGCACGTCTTTTAATTTTAACCGCGCTGGCAATGCTGATAAATCAACCGTTGCTTTTATTCGACGTGAGTTTCCAGTTGAGCTTCACGGCGACGGCGGGGCTTATGTATCTGTCAGAAGACTTGCGAAAATTTTTTGAACGCTTGCCGAAATTTTTCTCCGAGCCGGCGTCAATGACAATCGCGGCGCAGTTAGCGAGCTTGCCGGTTATCGTGTGGTATTTCAATCAAATTTCGTTGAGTTCGGTTTTGGCGAATGTTTTCGTCATGCCGCTGTTGGAAATTGTAATTGTCGGCGGACTTTTGGGCGGAATAATTGCGGCGATCGTCCCGATTGGCGGGAAAATTTTTTTCGCGGGCGAGGCGTTAATTTTCGGAGCAGGCGCGGAACTCAATCGGGTTTTTGCAAATTTGCCGTTCAGTTCCGTACAGGTGCCGACGCTGGGAATTTGGGCGGGATTTTTTTATTATGCCGCGCTGATTCTCCGCCGCGCAGAAATTTTACTCGTGATAATTTTTTTATTGGCGATAAACATTTTCCGAATTGGCGGAGATTTTGAAGTCAGTTTCGTTGACGTGGGGCAGGGCGACTGCGCGGTTGTCATAACGCCGCACGGCAAGTGTCTGATTTTTGATACGGGCGGCGTTCGCGACAGAGTTTTTGACGTTGGCGGGCGCGTCGTCGTTCCCTATCTCAAGCATGAAAATATTCGCGGGGTTGAAAAAATTTTTTTGACGCACGTTCACGAAGACCATTCAGGCGGCGCGGGCGCGATAATAAAAAAAATGCCCGTCGGCGAGATTATCACTGCGGGCGAAAGTAAATCGGAATATGCTACGGTTTTCGGCATTGCCAAAGAATTTTTGCCGCCTCTCCGCGCAGGTCATGCGGGAGAAATTTTTAATGTTGACGGTGTGGAAGTTGAAATTTTATTTGCGCCGAGCGTCGGGACAGGCAATGAAATTTCAAATGTTTATCGCGTCCGTTGCGGCGAAGTAACTTTTCTGATAACGGGAGATTTGGTCAAGGAGATTGAGTCGCAGATTTTGAGCGCGGGAATTGACGTTTCCAGCACCGTTTTAAAAGTCGGGCATCACGGTAGCGCGACTTCTTCGAGCGAAGAATTTTTGCAAGCGGTTAAGCCGAAGTGTTCGGTTATCTGCGTCGGCTACGGAAATAATTTCGGGCATCCCCGCGCCGAAGTTTTGGAGCGGCTTGAAAAGCTCCCGACAAAAATTTATCGCACCGACCGCGACGGTTTAATTAAATTCAAAACCGACGGAAAAAATCTGCGCGTCGAAACGTTCAATAAAAATTAACCTGTTGCTTTTTCCTTGCACCGAGGATTGACGCGCTTGAATTGCTTAAGCTGTTCGTCGGTTTGCGGCGGACATTCTTCGTCGTAAACAATATCTTCGTCAGTCATATTTTCCAAAAGTTTCAGACGTTCTCGTTGTTCGGTCGTTAATGGTGCTCCCTTATGCAAAATATACGTTACTATTGCTATAGCACATTCTCCTTTCTCCGAATCCCATTCAAAAATCAAATCATCTGATTGATATTCAAAGTTGCTCATGCCAGCGCGTCACCGCCGCCGACATAATCTTGAATGGCGAGCGAATAAACCAATCTTCTATCGCGCATGAAAGTCAAAACGCGCATGACTTCCCAAGCGGTGTCGAGGCTCGTAAAGCAGGGAACGCCCAATTCAACTGTCGCACGACGAATTCTGAAGCCGTCTTTGGCGACGTGTTTGCCGGGTGCTTGCGTGTTTACGACCATATGAATTTTTCCAAGCTTAATCATCTGGATAATATCCGTGCTACGCTGATGAACTTTGCCGACGACTTCCGCCTCAATGCCGATTGATTGCAGAGCCTTCGCAGTGCCTTCCGTCGCCACGATTTTAAAGCCGAGTTCCGAAAAAGCTTTGGCGAGCTGTTTCATTTCTTCCTTGTCCTTGTCGGCGACCGTGAACAAAATACAACCGTTCTTCGGAATGACAATCCCCGCGCCGGTTATCGCCTTATAAAGTGCGCGGGCGTAGTGATAATCAATGCCCATAACCTCGCCGGTCGATTTCATTTCGGGACCAAGAGAAATGTCAACGTCCTGCATTTTCGCGAACGAGAACACCGGAGCTTTAACCGCGACATAAGGTTTCGGCTCGACAAGTCCGGAATAATAGCCCATATCCTTAAGCGTCGCGCCAAGAGCCGCCCGCGTCGCCACGTTGACCATTTTTATATCAGTGACTTTGCTAAGGAAAGGAACCGTCCGGCTTGAACGCGGATTGACTTCGATAACGTAAACGCGCCCGTCCGCCACAATGTATTGAATATTCAACAAGCCTTTGACGTGAAGCGCAAGTGCGAGGCGTTTAGTGTAGTCGGTGATTGTATAGATAATTTTTGACGGGAGAGTTTGCGGCGGATAAACGGCAATGCTGTCGCCGCTGTGAACGCCCGCCCGCTCAACGTGCTCCATAATTCCCGGAATGACAACGTCCACGCCGTCGCAAATTGCGTCAACCTCAACCTCGGTGCCCTGCATGTATCTATCGACAAGGACAGGGTGGTCGGGTGTGACTTTAACGGCGCGGCTCATGTAATCGCGGAGTTCTTCTTCGTTGTAGACAATTTCCATTGCGCGTCCGCCCAAAACGTAACTCGGACGAACCATAACTGGATAGCCGATTTTTTCCGCGCCAGTTATCGCGTCGTCGAGATTGGTTACGCTTATTCCCTTCGGACGCGGGATATTTAATTCGGTTAAAACTTCGTCGAAGCGTTCGCGGTCTTCTGCGCGGTCGATGTCGTCAACACTCGTACCGAAAATTTTAACGCCCGCCTCCGCCAAACTCGCCGCAAGATTTATCGCAGTCTGTCCGCCGAATTGGACAATGACACCGTCGGGTCTTTCCTTGTCAACAATATTTAAAACGTCCTCGGTTGTCAGCGGCTCGAAATAAAGTTTGTCGGAAATGTCAAAGTCGGTCGAAACGGTTTCGGGATTGTTGTTTATTATAATCGCCTCAATGCCCGCCTCGCGCAGTGCCCAAACCGAATGCACGGAGCAATAATCGAACTCAACGCCTTGCCCTATGCGAATCGGACCGGAGCCCAGAACGATAATTTTTCTCTTGTCGCTGACTTGAACTTCGTCGACTTCGCCGCGATAAGTCGAGTAATAATAAGGCGTCATTGCCTCGAACTCGCCCGCGCAGGTGTCAACCATTTTGTAGACAGGCAAAATTTTATATTGCTTGCGCATTGTCCGAACGTCATTTAATTTAACGTCGGTGAGCTCGGCGATTGATTTATCCGCCAAGCCCAAAAGTTTTGCCTCGCGCAGAGTTTTGGCGTTGAGCTCGCCTTTCTTCAGCCGCAATTCCATATCCGTAATATTTTTTATCTTGTCGATAAACCAGCGGTCGATTTTGGTAATTTCGGCAATTTCTTCGGGCGTCGCGAGATTTCTGCGCAATGCCTCGGCGATTAAGAAAAGTCGTTCGTCATTTATTTTTGACAGGCGGCTTTTAATTTTTGCGTCGTCCCAAGCGTCCATTTTCGGCATATGCAGACGATTGACGCCGATTTCCAAACTGCGCACGGCTTTTAAAATCGCGCCCTCAAAACTGCGGTCAAGGCTCATGACTTCGCCGGTTGCCTTCATTTGCGTGCCAAGCGTCGTATCGGCGTAAACAAATTTATCGAACGGCCAGCGCGGGAATTTAACAACGATATAATCAACGCTCGGTTCAAAGCAAGCCTTAGTTTTTTTGGTGACGGCGTTGACAATTTCGTCAAGCGCGTAGCCGATTGCAATTTTCACGCTGACTTTTGCAATGGGATAGCCCGTCGCTTTTGACGCAAGCGCGGAGGAGCGGCTAACACGCGGATTGACTTCGATAACGTAATAACTGTCGCTTTTCGGGTCAAGCGCGAATTGAATATTGCAACCGCCCTCAATTTCCAACGCACGAATAATTTTCAAACTCGCCGAGCGCAAAAGTTGATATTCGTGATCGTTAAGCGTTTGAGTCGGAGCGACAACGATTGAATCGCCCGTGTGAACGCCGACCGGATCGAAATTTTCCATGCTACAAATTGTTATGCAGGTGTCGTTGGCGTCGCGCATGACTTCATATTCAATTTCTTTCCAACCCGCAATGCTACGTTCGATTAAAACCTGCCCAATCATTGAATATTTCAGCCCGCGCAGAGTAATTTCGATAAGTTCTTCTTCGTTGCTTGCAATGCCGCCGCCCGTGCCGCCGAGCGTGTAAGCGGGGCGAACAATCAGCGGATAACCGATTTCCCTTGCAAACTCAATCGCGCCGTGAATATCTTCGACGATTGTGGATTCGGGAATTGGCTCGCCGATACGTTCCATAGTTTCCTTGAAAAGTTCGCGGTCTTCAGCCTTTTTAATCGCGTTGATTGAAGTGCCCAAAAGTTCGACGTTGTATTTATCCAAAGCTCCGCTCTCGGCAAGCTGGACGGCAAGATTTAAACCCGCCTGTCCGCCAAGTGTAGCAAGCAAACCTTCGGGGCGTTCCTTCTCGATTATCGCTGTCAAAAAATCGACAGTCAGCGGCTCGATATAAACGCGGTCGGCAATATTTGCGTCGGTCATTATCGTCGCGGGATTTGAATTGACGAGGACGACTTCCAAGCCTTCCTCTTTAAGCGAACGGCAAGCCTGCGAGCCCGCGTAGTCGAACTCCGCCGCCTGCCCGATTATTATCGGTCCCGAACCGATAACGAGTATTTTATTAAGATTTTTTTTCTTAGGCAAAGTCAATCCCCCTTATTTATTTCTCATGTTATCTATAAATTCGTCAAACAGGCGGACGCTGTCATTGGGACCGGGCGCGGCTTCGGGGTGATATTGCACAGAAGAAATCGGCAAAGAAATATGGCGAATGCCCTCAATCGAGCCGTCGTTTAAAGAAAGGTGCGTAATTTTGAGCGGCAAACCTTTTAACGATTTTCCTTCAACCGCATATCCGTGATTCTGCGACGTGATATAAACTTTTCCGTTCTCCAAATTTTTAACAGGCTGATTGGAGCCGCGATGCCCGAATTTTAATTTGTAAGTGTTCGCGCCCATTGCCAACGCCAAAATCTGATGTCCCAGGCAAATGCCGAAAATCGGGAGCTTACCGATAAGTTTTTTGACTTCTTGAACGATTTCGGGAACGTCTTTAGGATCGCCAGGTCCGTTCGATAAAAAAACTCCGTCGGGCTTGAGCGCGAGAATTGCTTCGGCGGGAGTTTTGGCGGGGACGACCGTAACTTTGCAATTTAATTTGCGGAGCGCGTCGAGAATATTTTTCTTTATGCCGAAATCCATAGTTACGACGTTGAGTGCGCCCGCCCGTGCGTCAAGCGTGTACATGACGGGCGTCGTTACCTGCTCGACAACATTTTTTCTGATAGGCAGAGCCATCATCTCGTTAATCGTCGCCTGCGAAGTGTATTCGCTGACAATAACGCCCTTCATTGTGCCCGCCGAGCGAATTTTTTTTGTCAAAGCGCGAGTGTCCACTTCGTAAAGGCAGGGAATTTTTTCCGTCGTGAGAAATTCGGACAGAGTTTTTTGCATTGAAGAGCTTGAAGGTTTTTCGCAAAGCTCGCCGATAACCAAGCCGCCGACAAAACTTTTGCGACTTTGATTAAAAATTTTTGCTGTACCGTAATTTCCGATAAGCGGATAAGTCAGCGTGACAATTTGCCGGCAATATGACGGGTCAGTCAAAATTTCCTGATAGCCGGTCATGCCCGTATTGAAAACAACTTCGCCTTCGGTCGTGGCGTTTGAGCCGCCGAAAAGTTGTCCGCGAAACGTTGTGCCGTCCGCCAGTATCAATTTCCCTTTCAAAGTTTTCACCTACTAAATCTAAAATTATTTTGTTATACTACGAAAAAAAGTTTAACACACGACAAGCGGCATTGCAAACGATTTTAAAGACACGCCTTTGAATAATTCTGTATACAATGAAAATTTTCAATCGCCGAGTAGCGGCTCCAATTTTAAATCCGTTAAAAGTTCATTGGCTTGCAAAACCGTTTTATGAGTTTCCAGCGCGAAGGCAATCACGGCGTCGCGTTCGTTGCGGGCGTATAATTTATTTTGCTTCGCGTAGTAAAGCAAGTAGTCGGTTTCCTTCGGCGAGAGTTCCATTGCCAAGGCGAGCGATAAAACTTTGTTTCGCGACGGATTTTTTCTGCCGCCGAAAATATGTTGCGCGTAACCTTCGTCGAGTTGCGAATTTCTGATAACCTGCGCTTTAATCAAATTTTTTTCGTCGAGCAAATTTCGGAGATAATCGGCAAGCGTGAATTGCCGAAAATTTTCTGCGTTCGCGTCAAGAAAAGTTTTCACGTTGTCAGCTTCGCTCAATTCGTTCTCAAGTTGTTGCGTATCTTTCGCGGGCATTGCATTCGCCTCCAAAAATTTTTTTAAATATATCGCACGGATAAATGAAAGGCAAGGTAGCGTCATGAAAAAAAATGTAGCGGAGTTTCTTGGATTCCGCTTTGAAAAATTAAAATTGCTCAAGCGTTCGGAGC
>CAMNEX010000019.1 GCA_946536825.1 uncultured Selenomonadales bacterium
TCCTTGGGCGGCTTCAATTAGGTTGATTATTTTTAGCAGTTTTTTTAGGAGTTTTTTAGGAGTTTTTTTTAGGAGTTTTGATTGTGAATTTAAAGGCGGAAAAAATTTGTGTGACAATTGGCGAGAAAAAAATTTTGCAGGACGTGAGTTATAAATTTTCGTCGGGCAAGCGGACGGCGATTATCGGTCCCAACGGCGCGGGTAAATCGACTTTGCTAAAGGTTTTGTGCTTGCTCAATGAAAAATTTTCGGGCGTCGTGACACTCGACGGGAAAAATATTCGCGAAATCGGTAGAAAAAATTTGTCAAAGGTAATGGCAATCCTCCCGCAAGAACGCGACGCGCCGCATGATACGACCGTCCGACAATTAATTTCGTTCGGGCGTTTTCCTCACAGGAAATTCTTCGGCGGCACTTCCCAAGAGGACGAAGCGGCGATTAAAAATGCTCTTGAACTTACAAAGCTCACTGATTTTGAAAATCGCCAAGTAAATTCTCTGTCGGGTGGCGAACGTCAACGCGCTTGGCTTGCAATGACTTTGGCTCAACGCCCGAAAATTTTGTTGCTCGACGAGCCCACGACTTATCTTGACATTGCACACCAACTTGAAGTCATGGACATTATCGCCGACGTGAACAAAAAATTTTCCACGACAATTATTATGGTTCTGCACGACATAAATCACGCCCGACTTTACACCGATGATCTTTTGATTATCAAAGACAAAAAAATTTTCGCGGCGGGCGAGCCGAAAAAAATTCTTTCCGCGCAGATTCTCGCCAAAGTTTTCAATGTTGAGGCGGATACCTTCAAAAACGCGGCGGGCGACGAAATTATTTTCCCTACAAAAAAAATCTTGAAATGAATTCGACGGCAAAATATAATCGTTGAAAAATTCTTGCGGAGGCTAAATCGTGAGTATTGGCAAATTTGAATTGACTGATAATGTTATGTACGTTAAAGGCGTCGGACCGCGGCGGGCGGCGTCACTTGAGAAATTAAATATTTTTACCAAATACGACCTGCTGACCCATTACCCGCGCACCTACGAAAACCACAGTAGCTTGACAAAAATTTGCGACGTTTTCGCGGAAGAAAATGTTTTGCTCGTCGGAAAAGTTTTCAACATAACGTCCCGCGAGGCACGCGGCTTGAAAATTATCAACGCCGTATTGATGGACGAAACCGGTTGTATTAAGTTGACGTGGTTCAATCAGACGTGGCTTTTGACGAAACTAAAAGAAGGCACAAAACTTTTGGCAATCGGCAAAACAAAATTCGATTCATGGGCAGGCGGTCTCGCTATGACGCCGCAAAGTTTCACGATACTCGACCCGGACGAAGAACCCGAATTGGGAATCACGCCGATTTACCCTTCAACCGCCGCGATAACTCAAAAAGTTCTCCGCACGGCAATTAAAAATCTTTTGGCGCAAATGCCGCCGCTCAAAGAAATTCTGCCGCAAGAAATTTTGCGAGAACAAAATTTAATTTCGCTTGACGCGGCAATCAGGTCAATTCATTTCCCGAAAAATTTTGACGAACTCGACGCGGCACGCAGACGCTTGACTTTCGACGAATTATTTTTAATTCAATGCGGACTTATGTTAATCAAGCGACAAAATCAGGACGAACGCCTTGGCATAAGCCACAAAAAAAACGGCGCACTCCTCAAAGCCGCGCTCGAAATTTTGCCGTTCGATTTGACTAAAGATCAGAAAAAAGTTTTCCGCGAAGTGACAAGGGATATGGAAAATAAATTGCCAATGCGCCGCTTGATTCAAGGCGACGTGGGTTCGGGCAAAACGGCGGTGGCAATGTTGGCACTCGTAAAAACCGTGGAAAACGGCTTTCAAGGCGCGTTCATGGCTCCGACAGAAATTTTAGCTAGTCAGCATTATGAAAAATTTTCTAAGCTTTTAGGCGACTTGGGAATTCGCGTCGGATTGTTAAGTGCGAAAATCACGCGCTCGAAAAAGTTAAAGGAAGAACTTTATCAAAAAATTTCTTCGCACGAATTGGATATAATAATCGGGACGCACGCGCTGATTCAAGAGGGCGTGAAATTCGCAAAACTCGGACTGGTCGTCACGGACGAACAACACCGCTTCGGCGTGGCGCAACGCTCGACGCTCGAAAAAAAATCGGATACCTTGCCCGATATGCTCGTCATGACTGCAACGCCAATCCCGCGCACAATGACTTTGACAGTTTACGGCGATTTGGACGTTTCGTTGATAAAAGAATTGCCGCCGGGGCGCAAGCCGATAAAAACTTTGGTAAAAAATATTCGCAGTCGTAAAAAAATTTATGACTTCGTCCGCACAGAAATTTTAGCGGGGCGTCAAGCTTACGTCGTGTGCCCGCTGATTGAGCGCAGTGAATCCGAGACGCTCGCCGACATTGAACCTGCTGAAGAAATTTTCGAGATGTTGAGTCGAGGAATTTTCCGCGATATACCTTGCGGACTCCTTCACGGGCGAATGAAACCGCGGGAAAAAGATGAGATTATGGAAAAATTTCGCGGCGGCGAAACAAAATTGCTTGTGGCGACGACGGTTATTGAAATTGGCGTTGACGTGCCCAACGCAAGCGTCATGGTTGTCGAACACGCGGAGCGATTCGGGCTTGCTCAACTTCACCAACTGCGCGGACGTGTCGGGCGCGGCGCGGATAAATCCTATTGCGTTTTAATTTCCGACAGCAAAGCCAGCGTTGCCAAGGCGCGACTGGAAACTATGGAAAAAACTACCGACGGCTTTAAGCTCGCTGAGGAGGATTTGAAACTGCGCGGTCCCGGACAATTTTTCGGGGAGGCGCAACACGGCTTGCCCGATTTAAAAATTGCCAACGTCTTCCGCGATTTTGATATTTTAATTCAAGCCCGCGATGCCGCCGAAAAATTCATGACTGACGACGAAAATTTAAAATACTTCGCGAATCTCCGAGAAAATCTCGCGCTGGCTTATGGCGACAAATTCAATCAGATTATCGCGTCATAAAAATTTTTTGAGAATAAAAAATCCCCTTCCGATTTGGAGGAGGATATTTTTTTATTCAGTTGGTGTTGTCGTTCCGTAAAGGCGGCTTTATTCAAATTAATTCGCTACCTTAGCCGCAAGATAATCTTCCAAAATTTTTCTCTTGGCGATTTTGCCGGTTGAAGTGCGCGGAATTTCTTCCAGCTTATGAAACTCGCGAGGAATTTTATACATTGCAAGATTTTTCTGCAGGAATTTTTTAAGCTCGCGAACGTCGACGGTTGCGCCGTCCTGAACGTCATAAAAACACGCGCCGACTTGACCACGCAATTTATCGTCAATGCCGATAACCGCCGCGTCCTTTATCCCCTTGAATTGATAGACAACCTCTTCGACCTCGCGGGGATAAATATTTTCGCCCATGCTGATAATCATTTCCTTAATTCGGCTGACTATATAATAATAGCCGTCCTCGTCGACTTTTCCGACGTCGCCGGTATGGAGCCAGCCGTCTTTATCGAGAGCCTCGGCAGTAGCTTCGGGATTTTTCCAATAACCCAACATGACATTTCCGCCGCGCACCAAAACTTCGCCGACTTCGCCTTGCGCCACGTCGAGTCCGTCCTCGTCGACCAGCCGAACTTCTTCGCCGTCAAGCAATCTGCCGCAGGAGCCTTGACGTTCTTCGCCGTGCGTTGTAAGAAAGACTGCAGGCGACGCTTCCGACAAGCCGTAACCTTCCGCGATTTTCCTGTTGAATTTTTTATTGAACTCCTCAACAATTTTATCTGGCAAAGTTGTGCCGCCGCTCATGAAAAATCGAACGGTTTTAAAATCTTCGGGCTTGGCAAGCGCGGTTATCAATTTGAAAATCGACGGGACGATAATAATATCCGTGAGTCCCTGTTCGCGAACCATATCGACCATATCTTTGGGTTTGAAAACGCGCATGACGTGGAGTTCCGCGCCGCGATAAAAAGTGTTGAGCACGGTGCACGTCCAGCCGAAGCAATGATACATCGGCAGGACGCAGATAGATTTACAACCGCGATGACATTTGAAAACCTCGCATTGGCGCGTGTTGCAGACAAGGTTTTTGTGCGATAGAACCGCGCCTTTAGGATTGCCGGTTGTGCCGGACGTGTAAATTATGACGCAAGGATTATTTTCGCCAAAATCGGCAGGCAAAGCGGGCGCGTCGGGAGAAATTTTATCGCCGAAAGTTGCGATGTCGTGTTGCGTTATGGAAAGTTTTTCCTCGAATTTAAGTGGCTCGTAAGTCAAAAGGTGTTCAATGCCGGCATTTTGCAAAATATAAGCGGTCTCGCGTGTGCTGAGCTGAAAATTTATCGGGACGTTAATCGCTCCCAAAGAAGAAGTCGCGAAGTAAGCGAAAACAAATTCCGCGCTGTTCCTTGAAAAAATTCCGACGCGGTCTCCTTGTCGAATGCCGATTTCATAGAGGCGGTTGCGATATTTTTTTATGCCCTCTTTAAGTTGTGCGTAAGTTATCTGCCGCCCTTCGTCGACAATCGCAATATCGCCCTCGCGACCGTTATTAATTATTTCGTGAACTAACAAAACTTTTAGTCTCCTTTCAAATTGACAATGCCTTATAATTGAATTTAATTTCAATGGAAAGAAGGTGCCAGAGATTTTCTGTACTTGACGCACTCAAAAAATTTTTCGACGCTTGTATTTACGACGAGTTCTTCGGGAAAATTATTTTCCGCCAAAACTTTTTGTGACAGTTCATGATTGCCGACATCAAGATCAATATGCGCGTCCGAGCCCATGATAATTTTCGTGCCGTATTTTTTGCAAGCCGCCAGCATTATCTTAGCATTTTCTGCCGAGCCTGCGCGGTGACCTTTTGGCAAATATGAACTGTTGTTAATTTCAAGCAAAACTTTATAATCGGCGGCGGCGAGGGCGACAGCGTCCAAATCGGCGGGGAATTGCGGATTGTCGGGGTGCCCCATTATCACGACGTGCGGATTTCTCATTGCGCCGATAAGTGCCGCCGTATTCTCCGCCACGCTTCCGGACTCAATACATTCTCGATGAAGGCTTGCAATTCCGTAGTCGATTTTCTTTAAAATCTGCGCGGGAAGGTCGGTACTGCCCGAATAATCGATAATATTCAGCTCCACGCCCATTGCAATTCTTATCCCGTAAGCGTCGCGGGGTATGACTTTGAAATTTATAAAATAAAATTTGTCAATCGCGCCGGGGACGGAGGGCGCGTGGTCGGCAATACCGACGAGCTCAAGATTTTTTTTCTTCGCCGCCGCAATCACTTCGCCAAATGTGCTGTAAGCATGTCGGCTTGCCGTAGTGTGTATGTGAACATCGAGGACATCTTTTATCATAGAAAAATTTCCGCTCCTTTCGCACCGATTATAGCATAAATTCTTGCCTGCGCAAAAATTTTCGCTTAGAATTCGCTTATAAAAATCTTTAAGGAGAAATTTAATGATAATCGCTGAAGTGTGCGTGAATATCGCGACGAATACCATTGACCAAAATTTTACTTACCTCGTGCCCGACCGCCTGAAATTTTTGACGGCGGGTTGGCGGGTGCTACTTCCTTTCGGAAAACAAAAAATCGACGGTTTTACAATGAGCGTTCGCGAAGTCGACGACAAGACACAGTTTGATTTTAAACTCAAGGAAATTTCTGACATAATCGACGCGGAGCCGTGGTTTTCGCCCGAAATGATGAGCGCGGCGCGTTGGCTGTCGGAATTTTATTTATGTCCGCTGTCACAAACAATGCGGCTGTTCATGCCGGGCAAACGTGGCAAAAAAATTTCGGCGCGGTTTGAAAAAATTTTCAGCCTGGCAAAACCCTTTGACGAAAAAGATTTCAAACGAACGCCCGCGCAGTTAAAACTTTTGAAACTTTTGCAGGAACGCGGCGAAGTCCGAGCGGTTGATTTTGCCGAGCAAAAAATTTCCCTGTCGACAATAAAAAAATTATTGGAGGCGGATTTCATCGTCGTGGAAGAGCGGCGGATTTTGCGCGACAGTTATTCAACAACAAAATCGGTACCGAAAAAATTTGAGCTGACGGCGGAGCAAGTCACGGCGATTAATGCAGTTAAAAAATTTTTGGCGGCAAGGAAATTTCAAGGTTTTTTATTGCACGGCGTGACGGGTTCGGGCAAAACGCAAGTTTATATCGAGCTGGCGAAAATAACGCGACAACTGGGACGGCGCGTTATAATTTTAGTTCCGGAAATTGCGCTGACGGGACAAGCCGTTTCAAATTTCAAGGCGTATTTCCCCGATGTGGCAGTTATTCACAGCCGCTTGAGCGTCGAGGAGCGTAGCGACACTTTCCACAAAATCAGAAACGGCGAAGTCGGAATTGTAATCGGGGCGCGGTCGGCACTTTTCACGCCGATTGAAAACGTCGGCTTGATTGTCATTGACGAGGAGCAAGATTCTTCATATAAGCAGGAGAAAACTGCGCCGCGCTATCATGCCTGCGTTGTCGCGGAGGAGTTTGCAAAATTTCATGAGGCGGCGATAGTTTTCGGGTCGGCGACTCCGAGTTTGGAAAATTTTTATCGGGCGCAAAAGGGCGAATTGATTCTTTTGAAAATGCCGCACCGAGTTTTGAATAATCCTTTGCCCGAAGTCAAATGCGTGGATATGCGCGGCGAGCTGAACGCGGGCAACAAAGAAGTTTTGAGCCGCGATTTGTCGGCATTGCTGAAAAAAACTTTGGCGGAAAAAAATCAGGCGATAATTCTTTTAAATCGCCGCGGCTGGTCAACGGTCGTAATGTGTCGAGCTTGCGGCGCGGTGATAACTTGTCCGGATTGCGGCTTGCCCATGACTTATCACGCGGACGGGAAATTACTCTGTCATCATTGCGAAGTAGAAGCGGAGCCGCCCGAAGTTTGTCCCGTGTGCAATTCGCGACGAATAAAATTTTTGGGAACGGGCACGGAGAAATTGGAGCGGGCTTTGAAATTTTATTTTCCGAACGCAAAAATTCTTCGCATGGACAGAGATTCGACGCGGGAAAAATTCGGGCATAAAAAAATCCTCGACGCCTTCGCCGCGCACGAGGCAGATATTTTGTTCGGAACGCAAATGGTTGCCAAGGGGCACGATATAAACGGCGTGACAACCGTCGGAGTTTTGAACGCGGACGCGGCATTGAGCTTTTCCAACTTCCGAGCGGCGGAACTCTGTTTCACGCTGATAACTCAAGCGGCGGGGCGAGCGGGTCGCGCAGATTTACCCGGCAAAGTCATTGTGCAGGCTTACAACGTCGACGCGCCCGCGATAAAATTCGGTTGTGCGCAGAACTATGAAAAATTTTTTGCAAGCGAATTGCCTCAGCGCGAAGAAGTTTTTTTCCCGCCGTTTTGCCGCCTGGTGAAACTTATCGTCATGTCGACTAAGGAAGGCAAAGCCAAAACTTTTGCAAAGGAAATTGTCAAAGCTTTCCGCACGGAGTTTGAAAAATCCGTCGGGCGGCAAGAAATTTTCGGACCGATTCCCGCCGCGATTGCCAATCTGCGCGGCGTGTTCAGATTTTCTGTTTTGATTAAGGCAACGAACTTATCCGCCGTTCGGAAATTTTTGCTGGCGCACGAATTGCACAGGCGCGACGACGTTATCATTGACATTGACCCGCAAACAACCGATTAAAAAAACGCCGAAATTTTATTCCTTATTAAAGACAATGATTTTTTTATTTGTGGCGTTGACATAGCGCATTAACTGTATTAATATTTTTATATGTGACAATAATTAAGCTTAGGGAGGATTGGGACAGAAACTTTTCGCATTTAACACCAAAAATTTTACAGGAGGTTACAAAAATTTATGAGCAATGCTACAGAAAAAAACGCCGAGTTAGATCTTCAAGCTTTGATTCGTCGTGCGGAGGCGCAAGAAAATTTCCCCGAAGTTCCGCTCGATGAATTCGCAATTCCAAGTTATGACGAATGGAAACAGGCGTGTATCGAACTCCTTAAGGGCGCACCGTTCGAGAAAAAACTTTTCACCAAAACTTACGAGGGCATAACTTTTTCGCCGATGTATTTCCACGCGGACACCGAGCCCATTCAACCGACAAAATCTTTCCCCGGCATGGGCGATTATCTGCGCGGCGTCGAGGCAAACGGCTATGTCAATTCGCCTTGGAAAATTGCACAGGCTTGCGACGAAACTTTGCCCGAAGAAAATAACGAACTCCTCAAGCACGAGATTGAGAAAGGCTCGACTGTTTACAACGTCAAAGTCGACTGCGCAACCCGCAAGGCTAAGGACGCTCGCCAATGCGAACATATCGGCAAACACGGTTGCAGCTTGACCACTCTCGGCGACGTTGAGACTCTGCTTAATGGGCTTAAGCTCGACAAATATCCGCTTTACGTTTACGCGGGCGAAAGTGCCTTGCCGCTTCTCGCGCTTATCGTTGCGGCTGTCAAGAAACAGGGCGGCGACGTTTCCAAACTGCACGGCATTATCGGAGCCAATCCCATTGCCGAATATGCGGCGAACGGAACTTTAAATCAATCGCTCGATAAACTCTTTGACGAGGCGGCAACTTCCGCGAAATGGGCTGTCAAAAATGCTCCCGCCGTCAAAACGATTTTTGTTAAAAGCAATGTTTTCAGCAACGGCGGCGCAAACGATATTCAGGAAGTCGCTTACACTTTGTCGGCGGGCGTCGCTTATCTGCGTGCGCTTTTGGAACGCGGCTTGACGATTGACGAAGCGGCAAGTCAAATTATGTTCGGCTTCTCAATGGGCGCGAATTTCTTTTTACAGATAGCTAAACTCCGCGCAGTCCGTCCGATTTGGGCGCAGATTGTTAAAGCTTTCGGCGGCAACGAAGAATCGCAGAAAATGCATATTCACGGACGCCCCGCAAAGTTCTTCAAGACTGTTTATGATCCTTATGTCAACATGCTCCGCGATACCACGCAACTTTTCAGCGGCGTAGTCGGCGGCGTCGACAGCTTTGAAAATTCCACGTTTGACGAGCCCATCCGCAAAGGCGACGAGTTCAGCCGTCGTATCGCCCGCAACATGCAAATTATTTTGCAGGAAGAATTCGGACTCCTTCAACCGATTGATCCCGCCGGCGGCAGTTGGGCTGTCGAAACTTTGACTAAAGAAATTAAAGAAAAAATTTGGGCTGAATTCCAAGTTATCGAAGGCAAAGGCGGAATTGTCGCCGCGCTTAAGGAAGGTTATCCGCAGGACGAAATTGCCAAAATTTTGGCGGCTCGTTTCAAGGCGGCGGAAACTCGCAAAGATCGTATCGTCGGCAACAACATGTATCCGAACATGACGGAAGAGCGCATTGACGCCCGCCCCGAAAATCAAGCCGAAAACATGAAAGCTCGCAAGGCGGCGATTGAAGCTTATTTAAGCAAAGTTGATTCTGCCGCTGTTAAAGACGCGCTTGCCGCCGTTAAGGACGGTTGCGCAAATTGCGCTATCGCGGCGGCTGAAGCGGGTGCAACTATCGCCGAAATTCGCGACGCGCTCGGCAAAGCTGAAGTCGAAGAAATTAAATCTATCGAAGCGCACCGTTGGAGCGAACGTTTCGAGGCTCTCCGCGAGGCTACCGAAAAATTCAAGGCGGAGAAAGGCGACAACGTCAAAATCTTCCTTGCCAACATGGGTCCGATACCTCAACACAAAGCCCGCGCAGATTTCACCACGGGATTTTTACAGGTCGGCGCGTTTCAGGTTTTGGGCAATAACGGCTTCGCGACTGTTGACGACGCGGCGGCGGCGGCTAAAGAATCCGGCGCGGACGCAGTTGTAATTTGCTCCACCGACCCGACTTATCCAGAAATTGTTCCCGCGCTCGCTCCCAAACTTCATGAGGCTCTCCCGAACGCGATTGTTTACCTCGCGGGTACGGCTCCTGCCGAACTCGTCGAGCCTTACAAGCAGGCGGGCATTGACGATTATATCAACGTCAGGGCGAATTGCTATAAAGTTATACAAGCTCTTCAAAAGAAAAAAGGAATGGCAAACAGCTAAGGAAAAATGATAAAGATGAAAGCCTTATCGGGTGATAAGGTCTGTGGCAGAGGTCGCCGAATGCTTAACAGCTACCCGTCTCAGGTCTGAGGAGTTGAGGACTGTCACGGAGCCCGGCATAAACAAGAGCGAAAACCAAGCAGAGACGGTTTGTGCATTGAACAGACAGACTTTTGCTGAATATTACGAAAGGACATAATGTTGCTGGTATTGTAAGACTGTCACGAACAAGACGCTTGCAATATGTACCCGTACGTTAGCGGGGAATTTACGCCTGTGGAGAGTTACAGCAAACGTTAGTAGCGAAGGCGAAAACGGACTCATTGAAGCAGGAATGGGACTTAAAAGTAGTTAGGTTGGTAGGTTAGTAGTACCATTAACTTAACAACTAACCACTAACAATTTTTTATAAGTTCTCAGTAACGGATGGCATAATTGGCAGAATATAAAAATCCGGACTTCACGCAAATTGGTCTGAGCGACGCTCCGACTTCTGACGCGAAGGAGTGGAAAACTAAATTTGAAAAGGCGGCAAAAGAAGATTACGACAAACTCATTTACAAGACAATGGAACATGTCCCGGTTAAGCCGCTTTACACGCACGACGAATACGCTCACATGAATCATTTGGACTTTGTCAGCGGCATTCCGCCGTTCCTGCGCGGTCCTTATGCAACAATGTATGTTTTCCGTCCGTGGACTGTTCGTCAATACGCGGGCTTTTCTACCGCTGAAGAATCCAACGCATTTTATCGCCGCAACCTCGCCGCCGGTCAAAAAGGTTTGTCGATAGCGTTTGACTTGCCGACTCACCGCGGCTACGACGCAGATAATCCCCGCGTTTTTGGCGACGTCGGTAAGGCGGGCGTTTCGGTTTGTTCAATGCTTGACATGAATATTTTGTTCAGCGGCATTCCCCTTGATCAAATGTCCGTGTCAATGACAATGAACGGCGCGGTTCTCCCGATTTTGGCTTTCTTTATTCAGAGCGGCATTGAACAGGGCGTCGATAAATCCATACTCAACGGCACGATTCAAAACGATATTCTTAAAGAATTCATGGTGCGCAACACCTACATTTATCCGCCCGATATGTCAATGCGCATTATCGGCGATATTTTCGAGTACACGACAAAATACATGCCGAAATTCAATTCCATTTCTATCAGCGGCTATCATATGCAAGAGGCAGGCGCACCGGCTGATATTGAACTCGGCTACACGCTCGCGGACGGTCTCGAATATATTCGCACGGGTATCAACGCCGGCTTGAAGGTTGACGCCTTCGCAAAACGCTTGAGCTTCTTCTGGGCTATCGGCAAGAATTACTTTATGGAAGTTGCAAAGATGAGGGCGGCTCGCGTTCTGTGGGCTAAAATCGTCAAGAAAATGGGCGGCACGCAAGCTAAGTCAATGGCACTTCGCACGCACTGCCAGACGTCCGGTTGGTCGCTTACTGCGCAAGATCCCTTCAACAACATTTCCCGCACGGTTATGGAGGCAATGGGCGCGGCTCTCGGTCATACGCAATCGCTCCATACAAACGCACTCGACGAAGCTATCGCTTTGCCGACGGACTTTAGCGCACGCATTGCCCGCAATACTCAGCTTTATATTCAGGACGAAACTTCCGTCTGCAAGATTATCGACCCGTGGGGCGGCTCCTACTATGTCGAAGCTCTTACCAACGAAATTATTCGCCGCGCTTGGGCGCATATTCAGGAGATTGAACAGCTCGGCGGCATGGCAAAGGCTATCGCAACCGGCTTGCCGAAAATGCGCATTGAGGAAGCGGCAGCTCGTCGCCAGGCGCGTATCGACTCCAACAACGAAACGATTGTCGGCTTGAATAAATTCCGCCTTGACAAAGAAGACCCGCTCGAAATTCTCGCCGTCGACAACACCGCGGTCAGAAATGCGCAGGTCGAACGCCTTAACAAACTCCGCGCAGAACGCAACGAAGACGACGTCCGCGCCGCGCTTGAGGCTATCACCAAAGCGGCTGAATCTCGCGACAACGGAAACTTGCTTGAATGCGCTGTTGAGGCGGCTCGCGTCCGTTGTTCACTCGGCGAAATTTCCGACGCCGTCGAAAAAATTTCGGGACGCTATCAGGCGACAATTCATACAATTTCCGGCGTTTATTCCAGCGAATTCGGCGCACAAACCGAACTTGATAAAGTCCGCGCCCGCGCAGATGAATTTGAGCAAATTACAGGACGCCGTCCGAGAATTTTTGTCGCGAAAATCGGACAAGACGGTCACGACCGCGGCGCAAAAGTTATCGCGTCGAGTTTCGCGGATATGGGTTGGGATGTCGACGTCGGACCGCTTTTCCAAACTCCGCAGGAAGCCGCGCAAGACGCTGTTGATAACGACGTTCACATTGTCGGATTCAGTTCACTCGCCGCAGGACACAACACGCTCCTGCCCGAACTCGTCGACGAACTCAAAAAACTCGGTCGCGAAGATATTCTTGTTGCAATCGGCGGCGTTATCCCTGTTCAGGACTACGACCACCTTTACAAGAGCGGAGCCGTTGCGATTTTCGCGCCCGGCACCAACATTCCCGAAGCGGCAATGAAACTTTTAAATATTCTCGTCGACCGCGCCAAAGAAGAAGAAGACGCAGGCTGATAAAAATTTTTAACCGAAAATAAATTTAACCGTCAAGCTCAAAGGCTTGGCGGTTTTTGTTTACGCTTTGACTTAAGTATTAAAAATCGGCGGCGTTAAATTTTTTTCGAGAATCAACCGTTCAATCTCGCTAATGACTTGGCGCGGCGAAATTTTTTTCTGACACTCCAATTCCCGCGCCGTACCCTTGTGATACGGACAAACATCATGCGTAAAAATTACACGAACATCATTAAAACAACCGTTGCAGACAAGGCGATTTGCCACGCGATACGGCGTATAAAATTCATGCCAACTTTCGGTAAAGCCGCAAATCATGACGACGGGACAATTCACGGCGTTTGCAAGCCAGGAAAGCCCGCTACTAAGTCCGATAAAAAAATCCGCGTGATAAAGCATGTTCGCCCGCTCCATAATCGAAAAATCGCCTGTGAAATCTTCGGCGTTCTTCGGCATGGCGATTGAATAATTTTCTTCGCGCTGAAACTTTTCCTTGTCAATGCAAAAGACGCGGTAGCCGAGGCTTTTCAAATAATCGACGACAAATTCCCAACCGTCCGGATAAAGCCAACCTTTAGTCGGCGTGGAAGCTTGAACGCCTATGCAAACATACGGCTCGGAAAAAATTTTGGGAGCAGTCGGCTTGAAAATCGCCTGCGCGGGAAGATTATTTATTTCGAGAATACTGCTTGCAATTTTTTTAATCGGATTATTTCTTGTGTCGACGGGCAAATGAGGAATCGAACTCATAATCGCATAAAGATAAAAAGTCGCGTAATTGTCAAAGCTCACGCGGTTGACGGGCTTAATTTCGGGATAAAGTTGCGCTGAAATTTCCTTGAGGTATTCGGGAATTAAAATAAAAATTTCGCAACGAAAACGCCGGCGGAATTCTTCAACAGCGGGAAGCATTGCCAAAGTATCACCCAAGGCGGCGCGGTCTCTCAAAACAATCAGCACGGAACAACCTTCGGGATTAAAATTATGTTCAAAAAATTTTTTATCGTCGCGAAAAATTTCCACTCGCCAACGAATAAAATATTTTTCAAAAGAAATTAATCGAACGTCGGAAATATTCCTGTCGAAAAAAATTTGTCCTGCGTCGTCGCCGATTCTGACGCGAAAATTTCCCTTAGGAATTTCAAGGCGCAGTCCGAAATTAAAATCCAGTCGCAAACCCTCAATTCCCGTCTCGCCTGCAATCGGAGAATCGCAACCCGCCGCGCAATGCGGATAAATTTTCATCAAGTCGAATAAAATTTTCTGGATAGCGGGCGCGTCGGTAAATTCGGGGAGCGTCGGCTTGAAGTCGGGAAACTTTTCAATCAGACGGATATTTATTCTGTTTTTGAGATAGTCGCGAATATCTCTCGCGCAGAAAATTAATTTTCTCATTGCAAATTACCCCAATAAATTTTTGTCGATAATCAGGCAGTTAATCGCGTCAATCACAGCCGACGGATAAATTTTTTTCTGACACTCAAGCTCCCGCGCCGTACCCTTGTGATACGGGCAAGATTTTCCTATAAAATCAACACGAACGTCATTAAGGCAACCGTTGCAGACAAGGCGATTTGCCACGCGATAGGGCGTATGGAACTCAAACCAATCTTGCGAAAAGCCGCAAATCATGACTACGGGACAATTCACGGCGTTTGCAAGCCAGGAAAGCCCGCTACCAAGTCCGATAAAAAATTCCGCGTGATAAAGCATGTTCGCCCGCTCCATAATCGAAAAATCGCCCGTGAAGTCCTCGGCATTTTCCGGCGCGGCGATTGAATAATTTCCTTTGCTTTGAAATTTTTCCTTGTCAATGCAAAAGACGCGGTAGCCGAGGCTTTTTAAATAATTGACGATAATTTTCCAGCCGTCCGGATAATGCCAGCCTTTAGTCGGCGTGGAAGCTTGAACGCCTATGCAAACATACGGCTCGGAAAAAATTTTGGGAGCGGTCGGTTTGAAAATCTCCTGCGCGGGCAAAGTCTCAAGCCCTAAAATAATTCCGTGAATATATTCCATTGGCTCGTTGCGAATGTCGGCGGGCACTTTCGGATAATCGCCTATCGGCATGACGGGAAAATAATTCGCGTAGTTTTCAAAGCTTATTTCGGTCGCTTGAGTAATGTCGGGGTAAAGATTAGCCGCGAACTCTCTGATAAACTTCGGCAACAGGACAGACAATTTGCAACGGTGACGCCTTTTGAATTCGCGGAAAAACGGCAAGGCGGAAATCGCATCGCCCAAAGCGTTGAGCCGCGAAATTATCATGACGGGCTGATTTTCAAGATTGAGTACATGCCAAAAAATTTTTATGCCGTCGCGAAAAACTTCCACTTGCCAACGGATAAATTGTTTTTCCACCGAAATTAATCGGGCGTCCGATAAATCTTCGTCGAGAAAAATTATCTCGCTGTCAAAGTCGCTGATTCTGACATGAAAATTTCCCTTAGGAATTTCAAGGCGCAGTCCGAAATTAAAATCCAAGCGCAAACCCTCAATGCCAGTCTCGCCGAAAATCGGAGCCCTGCAACCTGCCTCGCGGTCAACATAAAAATGCATGTGATTATATAAAAATTTTTGAAGCTCCGGATTTTTCAAAATGTCGGCGTTTTTTATCTCGGTGGCTTGAATTTTGGGGCGTTCCTTTTCTGTGAATTTCAGATAGTCTTTAAAATTTCTTGCACAAAAAAATAAAGTTCGCATTTTAAATTCCTCTCAAAATCGGCGGCGTTAAATTTTTTGCGCAGAAAAAATGTTTCCTCATAAAAATCCCCTTAAAGTAAATTTATGAATTTATGCGTCTGCGGAATTACTCGGACGTTTTTTATTTTGCGAAGCGCGGCGGCTTGGAACGATAAAATTTTTTCTGCCGACGCCGCTTTGACTCCTCCGACGGGCGTCACAGGTTGCAGGATCAATAAAATTTCCTTGTCAACGCTCGCGATTAAATCGACCGCCGCTAAAAATTCTTCTAGCGTCGTTTCGCCCGCCACGACGATTTTAACATATAAATTTTTTTCCTGCGCGGCTCGCAAAAATTTTTGGTGAACTTTGAATAAATTTTGCCCGATGACGCCCGGAAGTTTTATATCCATGCTGACAATATCGACCGCGCCCGAAATTTTTTCAAACTCGTTGTAAAGCGTGCCGTTCGTCTCCAGAAAAATTTTCACGCCGAGATTTTTTATCGCGCTTGAAACTTCGCCGATAAATTGCCAATGCAAAAGCGGCTCGCCACCCGTGAAACTCACAGAATGAGTCGGAACTTCGCCGCAAAAACTTTTTATAATTTCTGCAACCTGCGCGGCGTCGAGAGGATTTTTTTCGTCGCGAAAAATCATTGAGCCCGCCGCCGTCTCAACCCTGCAACAATCTGCGCGGAGAAAATTCGTATCGCAATACGCGCAGTTCAAATTGCAATCGGCAAGGCGAATAAAAATTTGTCGGCAACCCAAATATTTTCCTTCGCCCTGCACCGACGAAAATATTTCTATGACGTTCGCTTTACTCATAATAAGTCACACAGGAATTGGGCGTCTCAAAAACTTTTACGGCATAAAGTTTCGTCGCGCCGTTAAAAATTTCGGACGTCGCAAGCCGCTTAAAAATTTTTCGCGCAAGATTTTCCGCCGTAGGATTTTCCGCCGCAAAAATCTCCAAATCATTTAAAAATCTGTGATCCAAGTCGTCCAAAACTTTATTGAGTTCCGCCTTTAAAATTTTAAAATCGACAAGCATTCCGAGTGAATCCAGTTCCTCGCCGCGAACAATCGCCTTAATGTTCCAATTATGCCCGTGCAACCTGGAGCATTTGCCGTCGTAGCCGCGAATGAAATGCGCCGCCTCGAACGCCGAACAAACCGTCAATTCATACAAAATTTTTCTCCTCCCTTTTCCATAAAAAAAACTCTGCGTAAAGAATATCACAGAGTTTTTTATTTTTAAACGTCGCGAAAAATTTTATTTGCCGAAAGCCGCCGCCACTTTGACGAGCTCGCCGCGAATTTTAATGTGTTGCGGACAAACTTTTTCGCACGCGCCGCATTTAATGCACTCGCCCGCATTTTTCTTGTCGTGCATGGCAACGAGCCAATGATATTGGTTAGCGGCGAACGATTTATTTTTGTAAAGCGTCAGGACATTCATTGCTGTGAATGCGCCCGAAATGCCGATATTCTGCGGACAAACTTTGGCGCAGTAGTTGCAAGTCGTGCAGGGGATAATCGGCAGGCTCGCCAAAACTTTACGCGCCTCTTCGACCGTCGCCCGCTCGGAGTCGCTGAGCTTTTGAAAATTTTCCATGTAGGAAACGTTATCTTCCATTTGTTCAAGCGTGCTCATGCCCGACAAAACGGCTATGACGCCGTCGAGACTCGCCGCAAAACGAATTGCCCACGAAGCAAGCGACGCGGTGGGATTGGCGGCTTTGAAAACATTTGCGACAACTTCGGGCGGATTTGCCAACATGCCGCCTTTAATCGGCTCCATAATGACAAGCGGCTTGCCGTGCTTGCGAGCGACTTCATAACACCCGCGGGATTGAATCGCAGGATTTTCCCAGTCAGCGTAGTTTATTTGCAACTGAACAAATTCCGCTTCGGGGTGCTTGTTTAAAATTTCGTCGAGTTCTTCGGGCGTCGAGTGGAACGAAAAGCCGACGTGTTTAATTTTGCCTTCGCGCTTTTTCTCAAAAACAAAATCCCACATTTTGAACCGCTCAAAAAATTCCGTGCGCGTCTCGCCGAGATTGTGCAAAAGATAAAAATCGAAATAGCCTGCGCCCGTTTGGCGGAGCGAAGTCTCGAATTGGGCAATGGCGTCGTCGCGAGTTTTGCAATTAATCCACGCCGCATTTTTCGTCGCAAGACAGAATTTTTCACGCGGATAACGCTCAACCAACGCTTGACGAATTGCATCTTCCGAACCGGGATATGCCCACGCCGTGTCAAAGTAGGTGAAACCCTTCGACAGGAATAAATCAACCATTTTTTTGACTTGCTCAAGGTCAATGGTCTCGTCGGCGAGTCGCGGCAGGCGCATAAGCCCGAAGCCCAATTTTTTTATTTCCTCTCCGAGATAAGCCATGAAGAATCCCTCAAAAAAAAATTTTTACATACGCCAAAAATATTTTATCAATTAAAATTTAGTTCTGGTCAAGGTCGGGGCGCAAATTTTTTGCTCCGCCAAGATAAACGTGACGAATTTCGTTTTGCTCCTTTTTGGTCTCCGCCAAAACCAAAACCCGTATGCATTTCGCCAAAGAATTTTCTATTGCGGGCTCAAGCGTGTCGAAGAGCGGCACCAATCTGAACGCCGGCAACTGTCTGACTGCCGAACTGGGAAATGCCGCCGTTAAATCTTCCGTCATTGAAAAAATTATCGCGCCGATATTTTCTGCTCGCAATTCGTTTTGCGATAAAATTTTCGTGACCAAATGTTGCGCCGCCAACCAAATTTTTTCTCGCGAATTTTCGTCGACTGTCACCGCGCCACGAATCCCACGCATTGACATTAAAATTCCCTCCTAAGCCTTGTATTTCTCCTTTATTTGTAATTTTACCGTTTCATTTTCTAAAAAGTCGTCGTAGCTCGCGATTCTGTCGACCGTCCCTTGCGGCGTGATGTCCATAATTCTGTTTGCTATTGAGCGAATAAATTCCCTGTCTTCGTCTATGAAAATTATCGTGCCGGGGAAATTTATTAAATTCTTTTCCAATTCTTCAATCGTCGGCAAGTCCAAACACGCCGTCGGGCTGTCCAGCAATAAAAAATTCGCCGTGCCGAAGGCAAGCTTTTCAAATTCGATTTTCGCTGAAGCGAACGTATATACTCGCGGCATGTAAAAAACTTTTACGCCATGGCTGAATTTTATTTTCCCGCGCTGACAGCCGCCTGTTTCGTCGTTGTTTTGATAAGCCGTCGCCAATGCTTTTAACAATTTTGATTTCCCGCGCTCATTTTTCCCGACGAACGCGATTTTTTGTCCTTGGCGAATTGTAAAGCTCACGTCTTTGAACAGCGGCTCGCCGTCCCGATTTTTTAACAAGCCGTTCGCCTCAAGTACTGCCGGAATCGCGCCCGACGGCGTTTTAGGCAAAAGTTCCGCGCAGGCTATACTTATCGGCTCGACTTCTACGCCTTCAAGCTCGATTATTCGTCCGCAAGTTTCCTTTAAAAAATATCTGTCGCTGCTGACTATCGCGCTTGTTAAATTTTTATGTTCGCGCAAAAATTTTATCAGCCATTCTGTTCCGTCCGCGTCGAGATTTTTTGTCGGTTCGTCCAACAGCAAAATTATTTCCTCGTCGTCGAGTCCGCGCAGGGCTCTTTTTAATTTTTCTATCGCGGACATTTCCGCCATACGCAATTCCGAAAAATCCGCGTAGACGCTTCCGTTCACCGATAAGACTTCGCCCGATATTTTTACTTCGCCCGCGTTCGGAAGGATTCTGCCCGCCATTATGTCAAGCAAAGTCGTTTTACCCGCGCCCTCGCCGCCGATTATCCCGACTTTTTCTCCGTGTTCTATTTCCAAATTAAATCCCGAAAAGATTTCGCGTTTGCCCAGTTGCAATTCCAGATTTTTTATTGTTATCAATATTTTTACCTCCTTTTTTGAAAAGGATATATCAACCGCCGCCCGCTGTCAAATTTTAGTTGAAGTTTTCGGCGCGTCTAATATAATTAATAAAAATTTTCTCGGAGGAGTTTCAATGAAAATTATCAGCAGTAAAAAAATCGG
>CAMNEX010000020.1 GCA_946536825.1 uncultured Selenomonadales bacterium
AAGTTTTGTAAGAGCTACCAAAATAACCTCCATCTCCGCCGCCGGTGATAATCGTGTCGTTGCCAGTGCCCGCGCTGATTGTAGACCGCTCGACAGTGCCGTTGTTAATGTAGTTGTCGCCGTCGCCTGCGTCGATGTTGTTGTAATATTTGACGTCAGAAGGCTCCTCGCTGGCATTAATTGTATCGTCGCCATTGCCCGCAAGGACAGTTGAGCCGCCGCTCGTTATAATTAACGAAATGTCATTTTTACCATTGCCGACGCTTATATAACCGCCGCTCCCGACTGAAATTAAATTGTCGCCGTCGCCCGCTGAAATGCTGTGACCGTTGCCCGCGCCGTAAATCGTGTTATTTCCGCCGCCCGCCAAAATGTTATTTTGCGTAGAAGATGCGACTATTGAAACATAATCATTGCCATTGCCTGCAATAATGTTATTATAGGAGCCATTGCCTTTAATTGTTACAAAATTTTCGCCTACGCCGACATTGATTGTAGAATTGCTTCCGCCCGTGATAACGGAGTCATCGCCGCCGCTTACCGAAATTATATTATCGGAGCCGTCGCCAACGACTGAAACATAATCATTGCCGCCTTCCGCGTAAATTTCGCCGTAACTCATGTTGCTGTTGACGGAGATTTTATTATCGCCCGCGCCCGCTACTATCGAAGTTTTGTAAGAGCTACCAAAATAACCTCCATCTCCGCCGCCGGTGATAATCGTATCGTTGCCAGTGCCCGCGCTGATTGTAGAAAGTTCGACAGTGCTGTTGTTAATGTAGTTGTCGCCGTCGCCTGCGTCGATGTTGTTGTAATATCTTTGCGCTTCGGTTTCGTCGCGATCTTCGACGTGGACGCTGTCATTCCCTTCGCCCGCAACAACCGTGTTTTGACCGTCCGAGGCACTCGTTATCGAAATGTTGTTGTCGTTGTCGCCGGTAGTGACGGATTCGCTCGTACTTGTAATTACATAATCCACATTTTAACCCTCCCTAAAAAAATTACTGAATCATACTGAACGATTTAAAGTTTAAATTTTGTCATAAACTCACCTCCGGAATTTTTCGTTATTTTACCCCCCCCCCGAATTAAATTGTCAAGTATTTGAGAAAATTTCTTTGCGCAATAAAAAATCCCGCCTTTCGACAGGATTAAAATTTTTATTCAGCCGCACGCAATTTTTTTATGACATAAGTCGGCAAGGCGAAGGCTCCGACGTGAATTTTTGTGTTGTAATAGCCGGTCTGCAGATTTAAAGAATTCCAGCGGGCAAAATCGACTGCGTTTGTCGGGTGAAATTTTTTTGAAGCAAAACCGAAAAGCCATTGCCCCGCGGGATAGGTTGGAATATTAATTTGATAAACGCGGCTTATCGGGAAAGAAGTCGCCACTCTTTTGTGAGCGCGTTGCATGGCGGCAACATCGCGGCTGTAAAAAGGATTTTCGTGCTGATTAATCATAATGCCGCCTTCGTGCAGAGCGTTAAAGCAGTTGCCGTAAAATTCCTTGGTGAAAAGCCCTTCGCCCGCCCCGAAAGGGTCGGTTGAGTCGATGATAATTAAATCGTACTCGTCGGCTTTGCGGCGGATAAATTTCAGCCCGTCCGCAATAAAAATTTCCACACGCGGATTATTCAAACAAGCCGCCGTTTGCGGAATAAATTTTTGACAGGCGCGGACGACCGTTTCATCAATCTCAACCAAATCAATTTTTTCTATCGTGTCGTATTTTAAAAGCTCCCGCGCAGAGCCGCCGTCGCCGCCGCCGACCAATAAAACTTTTTTGACTTCGGGATTGACGCAAAGCGGAACATGCGTAATCATCTCGTGATAAATGAATTCGTCGCGCTCGGTTATCATTATGCGCCCGTCCAAAACCAAAATCCTGCCGAATTCCGCCGAGTCAAAAATATCCACGCGCTGAAATTCGCTGACTTCGCTGAAAAGTTGTTTGTCGACCTTCAAAGAAAATTTAACGTTGGGCGTGTGCTGTTCGCTGAACCAAAGCTCCATAAATTGTCCTCCTTTGATTTATGCGGTAAAATTATTTCGGAAGGTGTTAAAACGTCATGAAGAAAATTATAAAAAAATTTCACGCTCAACGCTCCGAGCGGGAAATTTTAATTCAAAATCTGCGCGAGCAAATTAAACAAGACGAAAAAAATTTGCAGGAACTAAACAAAGCCATGGAAAATATTCGTCAAGATATTCGAGAAATCAAGCGCATGATTAAATATTTGCGGCAAAAATTTACGCCATAACCTGCAGGCGTCGAATCGTCATATCTTCGGGACCGGTAATTTGGCAACCCTTGCGCTTGGCGTAGCGAATATAATCTAAAATTTCTTGGGTAATTCTTTCGCCGGGCGCAAGAATCGGAATACCGGGAGGATAACACATTAAAAATTCCGCGGCAGTCAAGCCGACGGTTTCTTTAAGCGGCAGAGATTTTTTTTCGGAATAAAAAGCGTCCTTGGGTGCGGCGTCGACAATCGGGTCAATGTATTCGACTTTCATGAGGCGCGAAGGGTCTTTGCGATAAATTCTTTTAATGTCGGCAAGCGCACTTACCAGCCGCTCAATATCTTTGATGCGGTCGCCGACAGATACATAAGCCAAAACGTTCGCGATATCGCCGAACTCAAGCTGTATGTCGTATTCGTCGCGCAGAATATCATAAACCTCAACGCCCGCCAAACCTACCGCCCGCGTGAAGATAGAAAGTTTCGTAACGTCAAAATCGAAAACCGCGCCGCCGTCCGCAAGTTCCTTGCCGTAAGCATACCAACCGCCCAAATAATTTATTTCGTCGCGAGCATATTCCACAAGCTCAATCACCTTGTCGAAAATTTCCGCGCCGCGCAGAGCCAAATTTCTCCGCGAAATATCCAAACTCGCCATTAAAAGATAAGAACCGCTCGTGGACTGTGTGAGATTTATAATCTGGTGAACGTAGCCGGCGTTGATATTTTCGCCCGTCAACAGCAGTGAACTTTGAGTGAGCGAGCCGCCTGATTTATGCATTGAAACCGCAGCCATATCCGCGCCGACGCTCATTGCCGAAGTCGGGAGTTTTTTATTGAAATAAAAATGCGTACCGTGCGCCTCGTCCGCCAAAAGTTTCATGCTGTGTTCATGCGCAACTTTCGTTATCGTGGCAATGTCGGAGCAAATGCCGTAGTAAGTCGGATTGTTTATCAAAACCGCCTTGGCGTCGGGATTATTTTTTATTGCGGCGATAACTTCTTCGACCTTCATGCCTAAAGATATTCCCAACCGTTCGTCGACTTGCGGATTGACATAAACCGGAACGGCACCACACAAAATCAGCGCGTTAATCGCGGAGCGGTGAACATTTCGCGGCAAAATAATTTTATCGCCGGGCTTGCAAGTCGCCAAAATCATTGCCTGAACCGCCGAAGTTGTGCCGCCTATCATAAAAAAGCTGTGCGCCGCGCCGAAAGCCTCCGCCGCTAAAATTTCTGCGTCGCGAATCACCGACACGGGATGACATAAATTATCCAGCGGTTTCATTGAATTAACGTCCACGTCAAGACAATCCTGACCTAAAAATTCTGCAAGTTCGCGATTGCCGCGCCCGCGTTTATGTCCCGGCACGTCGAAGGGCACAAGTCTTGCCGCCTTCATTTTTGTCAACGCTTCCAAAATCGGAGCGCGATCTTGTGTCAAATATTCATTCCTCATTTATTTACCTTCTCTCATTCCTCTGTCTACTGTAAACAAAAAACAGGCATTCTCGCGAGTGCCCGTTTTTTTGTTTTTGAAATGCTTTGATTTTAATCTCGCCCCTCAATTATAACGTCGCATGGAAGGAATTGCCGCCTGCGCGGGCTCAATGTCAAATCCTTCCGGCACATATAAAACTATTTTATTGGAAATCATTTCAACTCTGCCGTTCACCGTGTAGACGACGCCCAGAACAAAATCTCCGATTCTCTGCTGAATACTTTCTTCCGCGCCCTCGTAATTAACGACAATAGCATTGCGCTTGATTAAATCCGTGCCGATAGATTTAACTACTTCGTCATATTTTGTCGGTGTATAAATTTTCATTGTAATTTGCGGCGTTTTGACTACGGCAAGACTCGGACGAACTTCAGGTTCGGAATTAAAAGCTTCAATGCGCACTCCGCTCATTGACGTGGCACCGTCCGAAGTATTTACATTTCCGCCCGTTCGCACGAAATGCCCGAAAATAGGAGTTGCACCGCCGCCGACTGCCGTCTGTTTTTCTGCTTGAAAATTCTGCGCGATATTCGGTTGTGGTGCAGATTGTTGCGACGCTGTTTGTTGCGTTGACTGTTGTTGAATCGGCGAAGCTTGCGCTACTTTCGGCTCTTCGGTTTTAGTTTCGGCTTTTTTGGTTTCCTTCGCGTCGTCTTCTTCTTCGACAACAGGCTCAAGCGGCATTATTATATCCGTGAGCTTCTTTATCCATTCCATAATCATACATACTCGCCCTTCCAGTGTGGATTGATCGTTTTTTCCAGCGGGCTAATTCTAACATACAGTTTAGCAAATTGCAAAGGTTTTTTTCAAAAAGTTTTCAGATTATTTTTAATAGAACTCTTTGAGTTTTTTTGAGCAGTCGGGGCGGCGAAGTTTTTTCAGAGCTTTGTTTTCGATAATCTGAATTGTGCCCTTGCCGACTTTGAAAAGCTTTGCGACTTCGTCAAGCGAACGCACTTTCCCGTCTTCCAAGCCGAATCTCAGCGACAAAACTTTTTTTTCATGCGCCGTCAAAGCTTCCATTGCTTCGCGCAGAAGTTCTTCCATTTGCAAATTATTCACGCGCTCAAAATGTGTAGGAGTTTTGCTGTCCTCCATTAGATCCGCCAGCGTCAAGCCTTCGACGTAATCGCCCTCAACCGCGAATTTATCTTTGTCGTTATAAGTCCATTCGTCAATCGGCGTGTCAAGCGAAACCTGCGCGGTATGATTCATTTCGCGGAGCCCGCGCACAATCGCCGCCTCTATGCATTCTTCTGCGTATTCAATGAAAGTCGCCGAGCCTTTTGTAGTGAATTTTTTCGCCGCCTTGAGGAGCCCGATATTGCCTTCCTGAATCAAATCCGAAAACGCCGCGCCCTGCCCGATATAATTTTTCGCTATGTTGACGACCAGCCGCAAATTTGCGTTGACTAATTCGTCTTGAGCGACCTCGTCGCCGTCCGCCGCCCGAAGGAGTAACGTGTGAAATTCCTGCGCACTCAACGCCGGTATCTGTTTTATTTCTTCAAGATAAATTTCCACGTCCTCCGAGTATTCATTATCTGCCATGACTCACACCGCCTTTATCAGAAAATTTTTGATTGTTTTCTATTCAAGGCGGCTAATTCCTTCAATCGCTGAAATTATTTGCGTGCGTTTTTGGCGGCGCGTCCTCTGATTGTGCGGTCGAGTATTGCCTTGCGAAGGCGAATTGCTTTAGGCGTCACTTCGACAAGTTCGTCGTCGTTAATATATTCCATTGCCTGTTCCAAACTCATAAAACGCGGTGGCACAAGTCTAATCGCCTCGTCGGAGTTGGAGGCGCGAATATTCGTCTGATGTTTCTGCTTGCAGGGATTTATATCAATGTCCATTTCGCGAGAATTTTCGCCGACAATCATGCCCTCGTAAACTTTTTGCCCCGGCTCAATGAACATGACGCCGCGATCCTGCAAATTAAAAATTCCGTAACCGGTCGTTTCGCCCTGCTCAAAAGCTACAAGGCTTCCGCGTGAACGCCCCGGAATATCGCCCTTGTAAGGCTCGTAGCCGTGAAAAACATGATTCATAATTCCATTGCCCCGCGTCGAAGTCAAAAGCTCCGAACGAAAACCTATCAGCCCCCGCGCAGGGATTAAAAAGTTCAAGCGCATATATCCCGCGACGTTCTGCATATTTTTTAATTCTGCCTTGCGCCTGCCGAGACTTTCCATAACCGTGCCCATGTAATCCTGCGAAACTTCAACCGTTAAATTTTCTATCGGCTCGTATTTCTTCCCGTCAATCATTTTGTAAACGACTTCGGGCTTGCCAATTTGCATTTCGTAACCTTCGCGGCGCATTGTCTCAATCAAAATCGACAAATGCAACTCGCCGCGCCCGCTGACTTTGAATACGTCCGCAGAATCGGTTTCCTCGACGCGCAACGCGACATTTGTCTGCGCCTCTTTGAAAAGTCTGTCGCGAATATGGCGGCTTGTTAAAAATTGTCCTTCCCTGCCCGCGAAAGGACTGTTATTAACGCCGAAAGTTACACTCAAAGTCGGCTCGTCCACGCGGATTGAAGGCAACGCTTCGGGGTGTTCGGCGTCGGCAACCGTGTCGCCTATTGAAACTTCACTCAAGCCCGTCAGCGCGACAATTTCGCCCATTTCGGCAACGGGCGTCTCGACGCGGTTTAAGCCGTCGTAGGTGAAAACTTTTCCGATTTTGGCTTTTTTAATTCCCGACTCGCAAATAAGCGCGACCGTCTCGCCGGATTTTATTCTCCCGCGTTGAACTCGCCCGATTGCAATTTTCCCGACATAATCGTCCGCCTCAAGCGTCGTGATGACCATTTGTAACGGCGCGTCAAGTTCGCCTTCGGGCGCGGGAATTTCTTTTAAAATCGTGTCCATGAGCGGCACAAGGTTGCGGCTTTCGTCGTCCATATTTTTTTTGGCAATGCCCGCCTTCGCCGCCGTGTAAATGACGGGAAAATCAAGTTGTTCGTCTGTTGCGTCAAGTTCCATGAAAAGTTCCAAAACTTCGTCGTAAACCTCGTCGACGCGAGCTTCGGGGCGGTCGATTTTGTTTATTACGACAATCGGCTTTAATTTATGCCCCAGAGCTTTGCGCAGGACGTATTTTGTTTGCGGCATTGGTCCTTCAAAGGCGTCAACCAAAAGCAAAACGCCGTCCACCATGTTTAAAACGCGCTCGACTTCGCCGCCGAAATCCGCATGCCCTGGCGTATCGACGATATTTATCTTGACGCCTTTATAAAGAATCGCCGTGTTCTTTGAAAGAATCGTAATGCCGCGCTCGCGCTCCAGGTCGCCGCTGTCCATGACGCGTTCGGCTACCTGTTCATTCTTCCTGAAAATATGACTTTGCTTTAACATTGCGTCAACCAAAGTCGTTTTGCCGTGGTCGACGTGTGCTATTATCGCGATATTTCTCCGTTCGGAATTTACTCCCATTTTGTTGCCTCCCAAAAAAAAACTTCGGCTATTATACGTTTAAATATTTTTCGTTGCAACAAAAAAATCCCGCCGATTTTCCGACGAGAAAACTTTCTTGAAAAACTTATGAACGTATGATAATATCCGGCGCGGCAGGCAGCTTGATGTCGGCTTCAGAGATAAAAATAAAGGAGAAGTTCCAATGAAGAAAATTTTACCGCTCAAGCACGAACTGCGCGGCGTGTTTGAAATTCCCGGCGATAAATCTGTTTCGCATCGCGCAATAATTCTCTCAAGCCTGGGCAATTCAATCGTTGAAATTTCAAATTTTTTGTCTGGCGCGGATTGCCTGTCGACAATTTCCTGCATGAAATTGCTCGGCGTCGAGATTGAACAGGCGGGAGAAAAAATTCTTGTCAAAGGTAACGGACTCAACGGACTGCGCGAGCCCGAAAATATTTTGGACGCGGGTAATTCGGGGACAACGTTAAGATTGTTAATGGGATTGCTCGCGCCGCAAAAATTCTTGACGACTTTTACGGGCGACAACTCCTTAAGGCGGCGACCAATGGGCAGAGTCATCACCCCGTTAAAAAAAATGGGCGCGGCTATCGTCGGACGCAACAGAAACAAAAATCTGCCGATAACAATTCTGCCCGCCGAAAAAATTCTGCGCGGAATAATTTACGAAATGCCCGTTGCAAGTGCGCAAGTAAAATCGGCGTTGCTTTTGGCAGGACTTTATGCCGACGCCCCGACAACAGTCATTGAGCCCGCGCCGTCGCGAGACCATACGGAAAAAATGTTGGCGGCGTTCGGAGCGCGAATTGAAAAATCCGGCAACGCGATAAAAATTTTCCCGACCGATAAACTCAACGCGCCCGAAAAAATTTCTGTGCCGGGCGATATTTCCTCGGCGGCTTATTGGCTCGTCCTCGCGACGATTCTTGACGGCTCCGACATTACAATAAAAAACGTCGGCATAAACGAAACGCGCACGGGGATTTTGGACGTGTTAAAAAATATGGGCGCGAAGATTGGAATTATTAACGAAAAAATTTCCGGCGGCGAACGGATTGCGGATTTAAAAGTTGTCGCGTCGGAGAATCTGCGCGGCGTCGAGTTCGGTGGAGAAATTATCCCGCGCCTCATTGATGAAATTCCCGCGCTTGCCGTTGCCGCCGCCTTCGCCGAGGGCACGACGATTATTCGCGACGTTGCCGAACTTCGCGTCAAGGAAACCGACAGGCTCGCGGCGATTGTCGAAGAGTTCAATAAAATATCGCCCGACACTTTTAGCGCGACGGACGACACTTTGATAATTCGCGGCGGACGCAAAAAAATTTTCGCGGAATGTAAAACCCGCGCAGATCATCGAATGGCAATGTCGCTTGCGATTTTCGGCGCGGCGGCTCAAGGCGTTTCAATCGACGACGCCGACTGCGTCAACATTTCCTACCCGAAATTTTTTGATTTGCTTTGAACTGCGGTGTTTATTGCAAAAATAAATATCAGCGAGAATAAAGACAGCAACATCGCCCATTTAAAAGCAAGGTCGTAGTCGTTCGCCTGAACTGCCGCGTATATCGCCGTGGACATTGTCTGAGTTACGCCCGGCACATTGCCCGCGAACATTATTGTTGCTCCGAATTCTCCCGCCGCTCGCGTGAACGATAAAATTAAACCCGCCAAAATTCCGCGACCGGCATTGGGCAATAAAATTCTCCAAAAAATTTTCCACTCCGACACGCCCAAAGTCCGCGCCGCGTAAATTATATTTCGGTCGAGCTGTTCAAAGGCTCCTCGCGTCGTGCGATACATTAGCGGCAACGAAACTATCGCCGCCGCAATTACCGCCGCTTTCCACGTGAACACAAAAGTTATATCGAATTGCAAGAAAAATTTTCCGAACGCGCTTCGCTTGCCGAAAATCAGCAATAAAAAAAATCCGACGACTGTCGGCGGCAAAACCATTGGCAACATAATTATCGCGTCGGCTAAAGTTTTTCCGCGCTTGAGGTTGCAGACGAAATACGCTAAGAAAATTCCCGCGAAAAATGTTATCAGCGTCGCGACCGCCGAAGTTTTCAGCGTTATAATCAGCGGGCTCAATTCCATATCAATCACTCGCCAAAATAATTTTATCGGGCGGGAAGTGCAGAAAAATTTTCTCGGCGGCAACTTCGCGCCAGAAAGTTTTGTCGACTTCCCAACGAATCGGCTTGCCGCCTTCAGCCCGAACCATAACGATATAGGAAAATGTATCCTCGATAACTTGCGCGACTTCCACAAGGAAAATATTTTCGCCCGCCGCGGCGCGGTGTTCGAGATGATGAGCGCGAATCCCGACAAATTTTAAATCGTCGGGGATTTTTTTTGCAGTCAATTCCAGTTGCCAATCTTCGGCGAAAATTTTATCGGCGGCGATTTTCCGCGCAGGTGAAATATTTTTGCAACCCGTCAGAATAGTCGCCGCCAATGTTTTGGGATTTTTAAAAATTTCGTTCTTGTCGGCGAGCGCGTCGAATTTTCCAGAATTCATGACGGCGATTTTGTCAGCAAGCCGATAAACTTCGCCGCGGTCGTGAGAAACTAAAATTGCCGCACCGTAAATTTTAAAAATCTCGGCAAGCTCCAGTTCCAAATGCCATTTCAAATAACTGTCCAATGCGGAAAAAGGTTCGTCCAACAACAAAATTTCCGCGTGCGAAGTCAAGACCCGCGCTAAGGCGACGCGCTGTTGTTGCCCGCCGCTGAGTTCGTGTGGATAAACATTTTCTAAGCCGCCGAGTTGGAAGCGCGAAATATTTTCCTTGAGCTTTGAAATTTTTTCCGCTTGCGTGCCGACCGCCGCGAATAAAATATTTTCTGCAACCGTCATGTTCGGGAAGAGCGCGTAATTTTGGAAAAGATAACCTGCGCGGCGCATTTGAGGCGGCAGATTAATTTTTTTCGCGCTGTCGAAGAGCGTTCGCCCATTCAGAATAATTTTTCCCGCGTCGGGCGTCTCAATCCCCGCGATACATTTCAGCGTCATGGACTTGCCGCAACCGCTCGCGCCGAGCAATGCAAAAATTTCGTCGCGAACGTTAAAATCAACCTCAAGCACAAAGTCGCGCAGATTTTTTTTAATCGATACTTCTAAAACCATATTTCTCGAAAACTTTTTTTGCGGCGTCGGAGCTTGTGAAGTCAAGGAATTTTTTTGCAGCGTCGAGATTTTTGGAAGATTTAATTGCGGCGGCGGGATAAATCACGGGCTTGTGAGTGCCTTCGGGCGCGGCGCAGATAACTTTGACTTTGTCGGAAATTGCCGCGTCAGTCGCGTAAACAACGCCGCAATCGACTTCGCCGCCTTCCGTCCACGCCAAAACTTGTCGGACGTCGGAGCCGTAAACCGCCTTGGCTTTGACCGCATCGAGGATATTTAACGCCGTAAAAATTTCTTCGCTGTATTGACCGACGGGCACGCCCTTAGGTTCGCCGAGCGCGATTTTCTCAACTTTATCCGTCGCCAAATCCTCAAAAGAATTTAAAATTTTTTCGCCGTCAATCGGGACAATCAGAACGACCTCATTGCGGAGCAAATCTTTGCGAGTGCCTTCTGCGAGTTCGTTCTTTTCCTCAAGTGCGTTCATTTGTTTTTGCGCGGCGGAGAAAAATAAATCGGTCTCGCCGCCGTTTTCGATAGCCTGTTGAAGTGCGCCGCTTGACCCGAAGTTAAAAATAATTTTGACGTTCGGATTGTCTTTGGCGTAAAGATCGGAAAGTTCGTTCATGGCGTTGGTTAAGCTTGCCGCCGCCGAAACGTGCAGTTCAATCGGCTCGGATTTTTTTTCGACTTCACCGCCGCCGCAACCCGTCATCAGCAAACACGCCGCACAGATTAGAGTTAAAAATTTTTTCACGATAAAAACCTCCAATAAAAAGTTAAAGAACTGTCCTCCGCATTTGCAAAAGGACAGTCCAAAATTTCCATGTAAAAAATTTTTATGGACGTCTCCTTTTCAAACAAGGAAGGCGACGCAGTTTCCCGCGCCACCCCGGCTAAACATCATGGCATTTGCTTTAGACGTTTTCGCTCGGAGAACTTTGAAAATTTTAACACGCAAAAAATTTTTTGTACAGATTTAAAGTCTGTCGCGATTCATCAAATTGAACAGGGAATTGACAATGCCGAAAACCGCGTAGGTTGAGAAAATCGCCGTCAAGACGCCCTGAACAGGAAATTCTTTTGTCAGATAAATTATTCCCGCGAACATTGCCGCCGCGAAAATTTTGGCAACCAAGAAAAGTTTTTCGCCGCCGCCCTTGAAGTCGGGATAATGTACGTGGCTCACCATTAAATACGCCACGATAATTATTGTTATCGGGTAGACGAATCCGAAATTTTCGGGGTGAATATCCATTGCCAAAAATAAAAGCGTCGTCGTCGCCACAATGCAACCGCCCGCCGGAATTGCCAGCCCCATAAAAAAGCCGTGTACTACGCTCGTGTTGACGTTGAATCTTGCAAGCCGCCACATGCCGCACAAGGCGAAAATTATCGCCGCCGCCTTTCCCAGCATTCCGTAATTGTGCATACAGAAGGCATAAGCCAAAAACGCCGGCGCGACTCCGAACGAGCCTAAATCGCACAGAGAATCCATTTCCTTGCCCAATTCCGACGCCGCATTTAACGCCCGTGCAACTCTCCCGTCCATGCCGTCGGCTATCAGCGCGAGCAATATGAAAACCGACGCGTTGAAAAAATCTCCTTCATACGTAGCCAAAATCGAACACATTCCGAAAAATAAATTTGCCGCCGTGCAGGCGTTGGGCAGTATCCATTTCATTGACCGCACCTCATTTTATTTTGCCGATAATCGATTCGCCGCCGCGAACTTTGTCGCCTTTTTTAACCAGAACTTCGACATTGTCGGGCATAACAAGTTCGGTACACGAGCCGAAACGAATCAAGCCGTAAAGTTCGCCCTTCTCAAGTTTATCGTCAAGCGTGACCCAACTGACAATTCTCCGCGCCAAAATTCCCGCGACTTGAGTCACCGTCACGCGAATTTTTTCGTTTTCAATGCCAATTAAATGCCGTTCATTTTCAAAGCCGACAGAATCTTTATAGGCGGGGCGAAATCTGCCGCAAATGTATTTTTGAATTTTAATTTCGCCGGCTATCGGACTACGGTTGACGTGAACGTCAAACACCGACAAAAAAATTATGACTTTGCGGCAAGGCGATTTAATAAAGTCATCGCTGTCAACTTCCACGACATCTTGGACGGTGCCGTCGGCGGGCGAAACAATCAGCGATTCATCGGCGGGAATTTTTCGTTCGGGATTTCTGAAAAAATAAATGCAGTAACAGGCAATGACTGCAGGCAAAATCGCGGCGTAAGGACTGATTAACATGCCGAGAAAAAGCGCGATAAGGAGCGCGACGCCCGCGAAATAAAATCCTTCTCTGATAATGCTCAAAGTTTTTCACGCTCCTTTTGGTGCTAACCTATTTTCTGCTTGTGGACTTTCAAAACAAATTTCGGCAAAGCAATTAATCTTCCTGCGCGGCTGGGTTGGAGCATTGCGCGGAAAAGCCATTCCAGACGCGCCCTTTGCATCCAGAGCGGAGCGCGTTTGACGACGCCCGCCATTACGTCGAAAGTTCCGCCGACGCCGATTGAAACGGGGATTTTCAATTCGTCTTTGTACTTTGCAAGCCATTTTTCCTGCTTGGGAACGCCCAATGCCGCCAATAGAATATCTGCGCGGGAATTTTTTATTTTGGAAATAATTTCGGGCTCGTCCTCCGCTTTGAAATAGCCGTTGCGCGTCCCGACAATTTTTATGCCGGGGTAAAGCGTCTCGGCTTTTAATTTTGCTTTGTCGGCAATGCCGGGCGCGGAGCCGAACAAGAAAAATTTTATATCCCGCGCAGGCGCAATTTTCATCAGCTCCTGAACCAAATCGAAACCCGCGACTCGTTCCGGCATGAATTTTCCCAAATGACGCGCCGCCCAAACCGTTCCCGCGCCGTCGGGCACAACCAAATTTGCCGCGTTCAAAATATTTTTCAATTCGTCGTCGTGCGTCGCCCGCAATAACATTTCTGCGTTTGCCGTAGCCACAATGGACGGATTTTTTTCGCCGATTAGTTTTATCACGCGCTCGACTGCCTGCGCCATTGTCACTGCGTCGACTTTCACGCCTAAAATTTCTACTCGTTCAATCATTGAAAAGCTCCCGAAAATTGTGATTATCCACATGATTTTTGGCAAGTGATTCGTCAAGTTGCAAATTCATTATTCGACCGTCACCGACTTTGCCAGATTGCGCGGTTTGTCAACGTCGCAACCGCGAGTTATCGCCGCGTAGTAAGCCAAAAGTTGTAAGGGAACGACTGTAAGGAGTGGAATTAAAAGTTCGTCGGTTTCCGGAACAAAAATCACGTGGTCAAGATATTTTTCAAGCTCGGTATCGCCCGCCGCCGCAATGCCGATTACAATCGCGTCGCGAGCTTTGACTTCTTTGATATTCGACAAAGTTTTTTCGTAGACGCTCTTTTGAGTGGCAAGCGCGATAACCGGCACGCCCTCGACGATTAAAGCCAACGTTCCGTGCTTAAGTTCGCCCGAAGCATAAGCCTCCGCGTGAATGTAGGAAATTTCTTTGAGCTTTAACGCGCCCTCCAACGCAACGTCATAATCCAACGAACGCCCGATATAAAAAACATCTTCGTTAAAGCCGTATTGCCGCGCAAAAGTTTTTATCGGCTCCACGTCCGAAAGCGTTTCGCTGATCTGCGCGGGAATTTTTTTCAGCAAACAAATCAGCTTGCGAATTCCTTCCGCCGATAAAGTTCCGCAAATTTGCGCCATGTAAAGCGCGAGCATAAACATTAAAATTAATTGCGTCGTGTAAGCCTTCGTTGAGGCAACGGCAATTTCCGGACCTGCCCACGTATGAATAACTTGATGAGCTTCGCGAGCTATCGAAGAGCCGACAACATTTGTTATAGCCAAAGTTTTCGCGCCGAGTCGTTTTGATTCTTTCAGCGCGGCTAAAGTGTCCGAAGTTTCGCCGGATTGGCTGACGACGATAACCAAAGTTTTTTCGTCAACAATCGGGTCGCGGTAACGATATTCGCTCGCCAAGTCAACTTCAACCAATTTGCGTGCAAGTTTCTCGATATAAAATTTCCCGACAAGCCCCGCATGATATGCCGTGCCGCAAGCCACGATATAAATTTTATCAATGCTGTCAAGGAAATTTTTATTCCAATTCAATTCGTCAAGGATAATCGCGCCGCCGTCTTTGGCAATGCGCTTGCTCATTGTGTCGCGGACGGCTTTGGGCTGTTCGTTAATTTCCTTCAGCATGAAATGTTCATAGCCGCCCTTTTCCGCCGCCTCGGCGTTCCAAGTCACGTGAAAAACTTTTTTGGCGACGAGCCCGCCCTGCCTGTTTAAAATCTGAACGGAATCTTTTTTTATAATCGCAAGTTCGCCGTCGTTCAAAATGTAAGTTTCTCGCGTGTGATTGATAATCGCGGGAATATCCGACGCAATAAAATTTTCGCCTTTGCCCAAGCCGACGATAAGCGGATTGTCCTGTTTGGCGCAAATTAAAATGTCGGGGTGAGCCTTCGCCATGAAAGCCAGCGAGTAGGAGCCTTCGATTTTATTCAGAACTTCGCGAACCGCCTCGATAAAATCGCCGCGATAAAGTTCCTCAAGCAAATGCGCGATAACTTCGGTATCGGTCTCGGAGGAAAATTTATGCCCTTTGGCGATTAAATCTTCCTTGAGCGGCAAATAATTTTCGATAATGCCGTTGTGGACGACGACAAAATTTCCGTGACAATCGGTGTGAGGATGGGCGTTGCTGTCGGAGGGTCTGCCGTGCGTCGCCCAGCGCGTGTGCCCTATTCCGACTGTGCCGTCGGGCAAATTGTTTCTGAGCTTATCCTTGAGCGCGTCAAGCCGCCCGACAGATTTTTCTATACGAATATTTTCTCCGCAATCAATCGCAATGCCCGCCGAGTCGTAGCCGCGATATTCCAATTTCGTCAGCCCGTCCAAAAGAATCGGAGCCGCCTTTTTCTCGCCGATATATCCTACTATTCCGCACATAATTTTCCACCGCCAATGCCTGAATTTTTTATGAATCATTTTGCGGCGATTATATCTTACCTGTATTGCGGCGTCAATAAAAACCATTAAAACTTACAACGAAGCGCGAATCACGAAAATAATTTTGCCGTCGTCGCGCTCCGTGGAACTTTCAAGCCGCGCCGATTGCGCCACTGAATTTTTCAAGCGACCGAGATAATTTTTCAAGGCGGCGGATTTCTCGGTCGTGCCTTCAAGCTCCAGAAAATTTTCTTCGACGCGAATTTTTGTCAAATGAATTTCTGCGTCTGAAATTTTGCCGAGATTGATAAGCAGATTAAAATTTTTGGACGTGGCAACCTGCACAGCCAGTTCGTTGCGTCGGTGAAGTTCGGCAGTAATTTCGTCGAGATTTTTTTTCAAGGCAAGGTCTTCGCGCAGATTTTCCACAGAAATTTTTGCCGCGTCGAGTTTCTCGCAAGCCGAATTATAATCGATAAAAAGTTTTATCGAGGCGATAACCAGCGCGGTTAAAAAAATTCCCGCTGCCGCGACAGAAATTTTTTGCCAATTCCATAAGCCGCCCCGCGTCGCCAAAAGATTCGGGGCAGTTTTGTTTCGGATAATTTCCGTTATGAATTCTGTTCTGTCGTAGGGGTGAATTTTCGTCAGCGAATCGGCGGGCATGACCGACAGGGCGCACAAGTTCATGTTGAATTTTTTAAACGCGGAAAAAGTTTCCTCAACAGCGGACTTCGGCAAAGTTTCCATCCAAAGTTCTTCGCCGACTTTTATGAAGGAAAATTTTGCGTCGGCACCCGCCTGCGCGACCGCCCAACTTTTGACGAGCGCGGGAATTTCTTTTTCCGGAACGTTTGCCGTTTCGGTTTGAAAAGTTACGGCTTCTTCTTCGCGAAGGCATAAACCGACCGCAGTTGTTTTCCAATTTTTTTGTCCGCAAACCTGCGAAATTTTCTCGGCGAGTTTTTCAATCTCCGAGCCGTCAAAATCAATTTCAACCGTCTCGAATTTTTGAGTCAGCCTCGCGATAAAAATTTTTTCGCCGTCGAAGTACACGCCGAGAACTTCGCCCGCATTTTCACGGAAAATTTTCTTAATCAATTCCCAAAATTTTTTTGCCTCCAAATTGAACCTCCTGATAAAATTTTTTGTTATTGTATTCAAAAAATTTTCGTTGTGCAAATACCCGAAATGATTTATATTTTATTTAATCGAATTTAAGGAGGCGTTGCTGTGAATTTAAAAAGGAAGGCTTGCGAGATTCGCAAGGTAATTGTCGAAATGATTTACCGCGCTCAATTCGGGCATGTCGGCGGCGCGTTGAGTGCGACGGAAATTCTTGTCGACCTGTATTACAAGCAAATGAACGTTGCGCCCGAAAAAGTTTCCGACCCCGACCGCGACAGATTTATTTTGAGCAAAGGTCATGCGGTTGAGGCTCTTTACGCCGTGCTTGCCGACAGAAATTTTATTCCCCGCGAAGATTTGCTGACGTATTCGCAATTCGGCTCGCCTTACATGTGCCACCCGACCAATAAAATTGTCGGCATTGAAATGAATACCGGCTCGCTCGGGCACGGCTTGAGCGTCGGGGTAGGCATGGCTCTCGCCGCCAAAATGGATAAAAAAATTTTCCGCGTTTACGTCGTGCTCGGCGATGGCGAAATGGCGGAAGGTTCCGTTTGGGAGGCAATTACGGCGGGCGGTCATTACAAGCTTGACAATTTAACCGCGATTGTCGACAGAAATCGCTTGCAGATGAGCGGCTCAACCGAAGACGTTATGACGCAGGATTCTCAAGAAATTCGCTGGGCGGCGTTCGGCTGGAATGTCATTTCAATCGACGGCAATGATCTTGACGCTGTCGACGCGGCGATAACTTTGGCGAAAAAAACTTCGGGCAAACCGACTGTCGTAATTGCCAACACGATTAAGGGCAAAGGCGTTTCGTTCATGGAAAATCGTGCGGAATGGCATCATAAAGTTCCGAATGCCGAACAATTTAAAATCGCAATGGCAGAGTTGGAGGCGGCGTTATGAAATCGAATAAGCAAATTATTAATGACGTGCTCCTTGACGCGGCGGCGCAGGATAAAAATATCGTCGTGCTGTTCAGCGATTCGCGGGGCTCGGCGTCTATGAATTCTTTCGCAGAAAAATTTCCCGCGCAGGTCGTCGAGGTCGGCATTGCCGAGCAAAATTTAGTTTCGATAGCGGCGGGGCTTGCCTCCTGCGGGAAAAAATCTTTCGCCGTCTCGCCCGCGGCTTTTTTATCGGCGCGGAGCATGGAACAGGTTAAAGTTGACGTTGCCTACTCCAACACGAATGTTAAATTAATCGGCATAAGCGGCGGAATAAGTTATGGCGGAATTGGCGCGACGCACCACGCGACGAACGATATTGCGGCAATGGCGTCGATTCACGGGTTGAGAGTTTATTTTCCGAGTGATAATTTTTTGACGGAGAAATTGATTCGCGCCCTGCTGAAAGATGATTTGCCCGCTTATGTTCGCGTCGGCAGAAATCCTGTTGAAAATATTTATCGCGGCGACGAAAATTTTCAACTCGATAAGGCAATGACTATCTGCGACGGCTCCGACGTGACGATTATTTCTTGCGGCGAACTCGTTCAAAATGCGGTGGCGGCGTCCGAAATTCTGCGCGGGAAAAATATTTCTGCGCGTGTTATCGATATGTATTGCCTCAAGCCGCTTGACAAAGAAATTATTATCAAGGCGGCTCGCGAAACTAAAAAAATTATCACGGTGGAAGAACATTCGCCGTTCGGAGGTTTGGGTTCAATGATCGCGCAAGTCACGGCGGCAAATTATCCGACAAAAGTTTTGAATTTGAGCTTGCCCGACGCGCCCGTTATTCCCGGCGAGCCCGACGAAGTTTTTAAATATTACGGGCTGGACGCGGCGGGCATTGCCGATTCTGCAGAAAAATTTTTGGGAGGTAACTAAATGAAAATAGCTTATGCACAAATGAAAGTTGCGGCGGGGCACCCCGACATTAACACGAAAAAAATTCTACAACTCATTAAACAGGCGCAGGCAGGCGGCGCGGAGGTTGTCATTTTTCCGGAGCTTGCAATTTCGGGAAAAATGATTGGCGATACGCAACTTGAAAAATCTTTTCTGCGCGAAGTTGAAAATTGTAAAGATGAAATTATCGCGGCGAGCAAAAATATCCGTGTCGTTCTCGATAAAAAAAATTTCCCAAATAAAAATTTCGACATTGAAATTTCTTCCGCGCCGTTCAGCCTCGATAAAAAATTTTCTCCCGAAAAATTTCCCGCGATTCGCGTCGGTTGTGTCGGAATTCAGAACACCGGCAAGACAATTTACACTTTCGATGGCGGGAGCGCGGTTTATAATTCACGCGGCGAAATTGTTCAGGTTGCCGAGCCGTTCGCGGAGTGCTTGAATTTTATCGACCTTGAAGAGATTGACAAAATGCCCGCGCTTAAACTGCCCGAAGTCAGCGAGGCGGAGAAAATTTATCGTGCGATAAGTTACGGCGTGAAAAATTTCCTTGAACAAATCGGCATGAAAAAAGTTGTTATCGGCGTGTCGGGCGGGATTGATTCTGCGGTTGCCGCCGCGCTTTACACCAAAGTTTTGGGCGCGGAAAATGTTTATCTTGTCAACATGCCGAGCAAATTCAATTCTTCGACGACAAAAAATCTCAGCGAACAGCTTGCCAAAAATCTCGGCTGTAAATATTATGTCGTGCCGATTCAAGAATCCGTCGATTGGACGGTCAAACAGTTGGAGGAGCGCGGGATAGAAGTTTCGAGCTTTGTCAAGGAAAATATTCAAGCCCGCGACCGTAGCGCGAGGATTTTGGCGGCAATAGCAGCTTCAATCGGCGGCGGCTTCACCTGCAACGCAAATAAAGCTGAATCAACCGTCGGATACGCGACTTTGTACGGCGACGAGGCGGGCTTTTTATCTGCGCTTGCTGATTTATGGAAGTTTCAAGTTTACGCGCTGGCAAATTACATGAACGAAAAAATTTACGGCTTTGAAGCGATTCCGCAGGGGATTATTGACATTGTGCCCAGTGCTGAACTTTCAA